>JANMME010000776.1:0-6585 GCA_031373015.1 Saprospiraceae bacterium | reverse complement strand
GTTGGATAGCGTACCTACGGCACGCCAACCCGAATTTCCACCCATTTTCTACCAAAATTTAGCCCCATCCGGGGCTGCAATAATCCATGTTCTAAATCTGTGGTGATGCTCTTATTCAAACTTATTTGCCTACTCATTACTATTCAACTCGTGTACCCCTTCGTCACGGTGTTGCTGGCGCAATTATTTGGGCGAGAAAATCATCCACCAATTACCAATCACCAATCCACCAATCACCAGCCACCAATCCACCACTTTGCCTGCATCATCACCGCTTACCGCAATGCCGCCATTGCCCGGCCCTTGGTTGAATCCCTCTTGCGCCAGACGCACACAAACCTGACCGTTTACCTTGTTGCCGACGAATGCCCCGACTTTGATTTTGTCATTTCCGACGAGCGTTTTGTAGTCCTGCGGCCAGACAGTCCTTTGCGCCTAAAGGCCAAAAGCCTACTTCACGCTATTGGCAATTTTCGAGGCCCGCACGATTATGTCGCTGTTTTTGATGCGGACAATCTTGCTCATCCGAAGTTTTTGGAAACGATAAATCGCTTTGCCAACGCCGGATTTCGTTGCATCCAAGGGCAGCGAACAGCCAAAAACCTTGACACCACTTACGCTGCGTTGGACAGCCTGGGCGAGCATTATAAAAACTACATAGAACGCGAAGTACCGTTCCGATTGGGCGGCTCGGCGGTGATCAGCGGATCTGGAATGGCTACAGAAACGGTGCTTTACAAAGCCTACCTGGCAAGTCCGGAAATTGAACAAGGTAAACAGCAATGGAAGAAGATGTTGCAGGAAGACAAGATGCTTCAAAATTTTCTGCTTCGCCGCGGTGAACGTATCGCATACTCCCGCTACGCCATTGTTTACGACGAAAAAGTAGAATCCGGCGAGGCTGTGGAAACTCAACGCAGCAGGTGGCTTTTTTCTTATTTCCAAAATGTGCCCAATGCACTGGGTATTCTCAGAAGAGGTTTCCTGGGCTTGAATTTAAACCAATTGTATTTCGGCTTCGTCACCCTGGTGTTGCCCATGTTTATCCAATTGGGGTTGGCCATGCTCTTGGTAGTGTTGGCCTTTTTTGTCGCGCCCACTTGGAGTGCAGTGCTGTTGACCGCTATCATCATTTTTTCGCTGAACCTCCTGTGGTCACTACATTTGGATGGCGCAGCACCTGAAGTATGGCGGGCCGTGTGGCAAGTGCCCAAATTCGTACTACAGCAATTCAGAGGACTGTTTAAAATGCGCAATCCGAACAAATATTTCAGGCATACAGAACATCGCAAAATCGTGTCGGTGGACGAACTGGCTGGGCAAAAATCCGAGCCTGAACAAGAGCGCTGATTGTCCCGAAACTTTCTAACACATTGGTATTGTTAGACATCTGCGCTTTTTCGCGCCCAATGTTTCGCGCAAAAAAAATTTATTCTAAAAAATTCGCGCTCGCACCCAACCATCTTGTTTGGCGTTGCGTATATGTATGTGAAAAAAAGTTCGCAAAAAATTTGCTTTTGCCAATTTAAAAGTCTTACTTTGACCCATCAAAAAAAGGAGGTTCGCCATGACAACTAAACGTTTTCACTTCGCCATTTTACTTATCGCCTCCCTTGCTGTCTCCATTTCTGCCCAAACCACGGCAGGGAAAACATTCACCAAGGCTTTCAACACCGACGGTAAAGGCACGTTGAGACTTGAGCTCCCCGGTGCCATTGACCTGAAAATTTGGGACAACCCCAGCATCCGGTTTGAAATCAGTGTAAGCCTGCCTTCTGGCAATGGCCCAATGCTGAACGAACTTGCTAACATCGGTCGCTATAATCTGGCCTCTAAAGCCGATGGCGACGCGCTCGTGATCACGGCCCCCAATTTACAGAAACAATTGAAAGTGAAAGGTCAGGAGTTTAAGGAGACGCTCAATTTTGTAGTCTATGTGCCCAAAAATATGGAAATTCAATTGCTGCCTCCCGGTGCCCCGGCCTTGGCTGATGCCAAAAAGTGAAGTTAATGCCTGATTTTCAACTTAATATTTAATTTGAACAATGTGCCCGAACGTGTTTGCGTTCGGGCATTTTTTTGTTTGGCTGTTTGAGCCGACCTTTGCCCAAAATTATTTCAAGGATATGAAATTGCCCCTTTCGCTCACGTTAATTTTATGGTTGTTTTTCAACGTCACCGCCCAGGCCCAAATGGAACGCACCATGTACCAGGTGTTTGAGGTGGACTCTGCTCAAACGGTTCATTTGGAGGTGGAAGGTGAATACAATGTGCTCCCTTGGGCCGGAAATTCGATCCTTATTGAAACCAATGTCCAGATTTGGAATGCTTCGCGCGAAATACTTGCAGAACTTATCAAAATTGGGCGTTACGACCTCGCGACCGATTCATCTGCAGCTCCCAACCCCAAGGATGTCAGGATTTTCACCAAGAACCGCAAACGAGAACCGATCAAACGCCTTGACGGCCAAAAGTGCCTCGAAATTGCCGTCACTAAAATTTTTGTGCCGGATACTTTTTACATTTCTGACGACAAGCAAAGGCTGACGCGGAAAGGGGGGTAGGCCATTTGCGATTTTGGATTTACGATTTACGATTTTTTTGATCCGAAAAAGGGATGAATCTTGCTTTCTTCGGGTCAAAAAAATCGTAAATCCAAAATCGTAAATCCAAAACCCATCCATCATTTTCCCGATAAAAACGGGACACAAACCATTATGCCACAACTAGTTGAACTCGTGCTGCTTCCGCACGAACGCGAGGATCAAAACCTGCTTCGCCAAAAAGCCGCGCGCCAAACTGGTTTGCGCCCCGACCAGATCTCCCATCTCGAAATTATAAAATCTTCCTTGGATGCACGGTCGCGCCAACCCGTGTTTCGTGTCCGCGTGGACGTGTTTGGTCCAGGGGAAGTTTTCGTTTCAGAAGCGCCCATTCTTGAAGGTTTTCATCCGGTTAATGGAAAGAAAAAGGTCATTGTGGTGGGGGCTGGCCCGGCGGGATACTTCGCGGCTTTGGAATTGCTGGAACTTGGTATCCAGCCCATTGTGCTCGACCGGGGCAAGGACGTTCAACTCCGTCGCCGCGATTTGAGGGCCATCCAGCAATTTGGGGAGGTCAATCCGCATTCCAACTACTGCTTCGGCGAGGGCGGGGCGGGCACCTATTCTGATGGGAAACTGTATACCCGCTCTCTGAAGCGCGGCAACGTGCAAAAAGCCCTTCAACTTCTGGTCGAGCACGGGGCTAAAAGCGATATCCTTACCGAAGCCCACCCGCATATTGGCTCCAATAAACTCCCAGCAGTGGTGCAGAACATCCGCCAAACCATTTTGCAATATGGCGGTGAGGTGCATTTTGAGCAATGTGTCACGGATCTTATCCTGAAAAATGGAAAAATATTGGGTGTGCGCACCCAAACGACGGAACCCGGAATTCCGTCTTCGCAAAAATGGCTTGCCGACGCCGTAATTCTTGCTACTGGTCACTCCGCCCGCGACATTTATCGCCTGCTTCATGCCAAAGGGATCCGGATCGAAGCCAAACCATTTGCCCTTGGCGTACGGGTAGAGCACCCACAACCCTTGATTGACAGCATTCAATACAAACAAAATCAGCGCTCCGACGAATTGCCCGCCGCAAGTTACAGCCTCGTGTGTCAGGTGGGTGGGCGAGGCGTTTTTTCCTTTTGTATGTGTCCCGGCGGGTTAATAGTGCCTTCTGCTACCGCCCCTGGCGAAATCGTGGTCAACGGCATGAGCATGAGCCGCCGCGATTCGCCTTTTGCCAACTCGGGTATGGTTACCTCTGTCGAACCAGAAGATCTCGCACCCTGGGCAAAGCACGGCGTATTCGCGGCCATGGAATTGCAGGCCGAAGTAGAGCAACGACTTTTTGCTGCCGGCGATGGAAGCCAAAAAGGCCCGGCGCTGAGGCTACCTGATTTCATTGCGGGGAAAATGTCGCAGGATTTACCCGGTAGTTCGTACATCCCGGGATTGTACCCGGCTCCGATCCACGAATTACTTCCGGGCTTCATTTACAAGCGTTTGCGTGAGGGTTTGGCCGATTTTGGCCGCCAAATGCGGGGTTTCCTCACTACTGAGGCCAATGTGGTGGCCACAGAGAGCCGTACGAGTTCGCCGGTGCGCATCCCCCGCGACCCGGTCACGTTGATGCATCCTGAAGTAGAAGGGCTTTTTCCCTGTGGAGAAGGCCCTGGCTATGCGGGCGGAATTATTTCTGCGGCGATGGATGGGCAGAATGTGGCCCGAGGGGTGGGAATTAGGATTTGTGGGATTTAGAAGGATTTTACAGGATTCTCAAAAGCGAAAAACTTTCAAAGCCCTTCTAACTCAAGGTTTTGAGGATAAGATCACTTCGGCACCGTTCTCAGCTGCTCCTCAATTTCATGCAAACGGATTGCCTTGATAGAATCCACCAAATGTGGCAATTGTGTGATTTGTGCGGCTTTGCAAAGGCTGTCGTGCTCGACTTGCGCTTTAGCGATTTGTGCATTGGCGGTGGAGTCAATACGAGTGCGTGTATCGGCGTCCAGAGGCGTGTTTTGAGAGCCGCAAGCCGATAGGTAGCAGGATAATGCTGTGGCAATCAATAGATTAAAATTGGCAGTTAACCGCATCATCTTATTCGTTTTAGAACCTGGGAGGTCGTTTAAATTGTTCTTTCGGATGCAAAAACCGTGTTCCATCTCCCCCTAAACATCTAAACCCTAAACTTTCAAAACCATCTGTGTCTCATCCGTGTCATCCGTGTTCCATCTCCCTTCTAAAACTCCGCGCTTCCCGGATACCTCGGGAACGCGATCACGTCGCGAATGTTGGTCATGCCCGTTACAAAGAGAATCAGTCGCTCAAAACCCAGACCAAAGCCGGCATGGGGGCAAGCGCCAAAACGCCGGGTATCGAGATACCAGGAAAGCTCGTGTTCCGGAATGTGCATTTCTTTCATTCGTTGTACCAAGCGGTCGTACCGCTCTTCGCGCTGTGAGCCACCCACGATTTCGCCAATGCCAGGGAACAGGATGTCCATGGCCGATACGGTGGACCCGGGGACACCTTCTTTGGGCTCGTCTTGGCGCATATAAAACGCTTTGATGGCAGCAGGGTAATTGGTCAGGATGACAGGTTTTTTGAAATGTTTTTCCACCAAATACCGCTCGTGCTCGCTTTGAAGGTCGGTTCCCCAACCTTCTACCGGGTATTGGAATTTGCCCTTTTTATTCGGCGTGGAGTTTTTCAGAATGTCAATGGCCTCGGTGTAGGTAATTCTAACAAATTCATTGTCAATCACAAAGCGCAATTTTTCAGTCAGGGACATCTCGCTGCGCTGATCCTGCGGCTTGGATTTTTCTTCCTCGAGGAGACGTTCTTCCAGAATCTTCAAGTCGTCGGCGCAGTGCTCCAGGGCATACCGAATGACGTATTGGAGCATTTCCTCAGCGAGATTCATGTTGTCGTGGAGGTCGTAGAAAGCAACCTCTGGCTCGATCATCCAGAATTCGGCCAGGTGGCGCGTGGTGTTGGAGTTTTCGGCGCGGAAAGTAGGGCCGAAAGTGTAAATTTCGCCGAGTGCCATGGCTGCCAACTCTCCCTCCAACTGACCTGATACCGTGAGGTTGGTTGTGCGGCCAAAAAAGTCTTTTGAAAAGTCCACTTCACCCGTTTCGCTGCGGGGTGGTTTATCAAGATCGAGTGTCGTTACCCGGAACATTTCACCGGCGCCTTCGGCATCGCTGGCGGTGATGACGGGGGTGTGCAGGTAGAAAAAACCCTTGTCGTTGAAGAACTTATGAATGGCAAACGCCATCGCATGTCGGATTCTAAAAACGGCTCCGAACGTATTCGTGCGAAAACGGAGGTGGGCAATTTCACGAAGGAATTCCAGGGAATGGCCTTTCTTTTGGAGAGGATATGATTCCGGATCGGCTTCTCCAAGTACCTCAATTTCAGTCGCCTGAATTTCAAAAGCTTGACCCGCTCCTTGTGAGGCAACCACTTTTCCTTTGGCGGAGAGGCACGCACCCGTCGATACCTTTTTCAGAATCTCTTCATCAAAACCGGCCAGATCCACCACCAGCTGGACCGAATGAAAACTACTTCCGTCGTTGAGGGCGATGAAGGCCACATTTTTGTTTCCCCGCTTGGTGCGTACCCATCCTTTAACCAATACCTCGCTGCCTAAGCTGTTGCCTTTCAGTATGTCTGTTACTTTTGTCCGTTGCATAATTTGTGCGCTCTAATCCGTTTTGGGGCCGCAAAAATAGGATAAAATGGATTCGGATTGGGGTTTGATGTATATATGGTCCAGACTATCCAAAATTCGATAATTTTACCTCCCCACTCTAACTAAAAATATGCCTCAATTCTCGCACCTCCACTGCCACACCCAATTTTCGCTTCTTGACGGTGCCGCCAACATCGGCGATATGATCAAAAAAGCGGTTGACGACGGTCAGCTTGCTTGCGCCATCACCGATCATGGCAATATGTTTGGCGCTTTTCAATTCGTTGCGGAAGCGTATAAGCATACTAATGACGACGGAACTCCTAAAGTAAAACCAAT
>JANMME010000748.1:0-6041 GCA_031373015.1 Saprospiraceae bacterium | reverse complement strand
TCCGTGTTCCATCCTAACCAGTTACATTTATTTTTTTTCAACTTTGTGTTCAACTACTTCACTTTGTTTCCTTTTATATCAATGTAGTAATAGTTCACCCCGTCTTTGGTGACCCATGCTTTGCCACTGGAGAAAGGCTCGGCATCGGTAAAGCAGCACAAAATCTCTTTGTTGCGCACATTGCGGAAGGCTTTTTTTGAGCCCATGTACCCAAGTTCCATATCGTTCACAATCATGGTTTTGCCATAACTCCGAAAACGCTCGTCGGGCGTTGCCAAGGTAGTCGTGGTGCTGGCCGGCGGCTTTTCTTGGACGGCAGGCAGCTTGCCGGGCTGTTTTTGGGGTGGAGCGCTGGTCTTTGCGTCTGTTTTTTGGGTAGTGGCAAGCTTGGTATTTGCAGGTGCTTCCTGTGCAGGCTTCTGGGTTTGCTGTTGTGGACTATCCGAGGGCTTTGAGGGCACTTCTGTTTGCATTTGCAATGGCTCTTTTTTCGGGAAAAATCTCCCGCAAGCCTATGCCCAAAACCAGCAGGAATCCAAGAACGCCCAGTACCAGCCACCATGTTGGGCCGGGTAGCCGTGAATTGCATTGGGAAGACCACGCGGAGAGGAATAGACTAATTAAAGTGGTAGCAGGTGAACAAAATTTCGGCGACGAACTTTGCCCGTACCCAATAAAGAACCTATCCTTGCACTCCGATATGAAAAACACCCCCACTCCCATCCAACAATTCCACACCGCCCCCGTCGTCCACGTACGCTCCAACTGGCTGCCTTTGTGTGTCGGCTTTGTCGGTTGGGTCATTTTGTTGGTTTGCAGTGTTGGTTTCCTTTTTTTGTTCCATCGCTATCTGCGTTTTCCCGAAGATTTCGAGGAGCGGAACATTTGGTCGCACGTGCTGGTCGCCCTATATACCCTGTTGTTCAGCAGTGGTTTTTATGTGATTTACGGCAAATATTTCCCCCGACAATGGATGACTGAGGTCATTGTGAACTTAGAAGAAAAAACCATCGCCATCATGTTGCGGGGCAAAACGCGGGTTTTTCCGTTTTCCCGAATCAATAAGGGTATTTATCAGGGTACATCGCCGATTTTTACGACCCACTACATGTATTGGGTAGACGTCGAAGGCGAGCGCATCCCGCTGGTGTCGTTCACCAAAGAGCGGGAATCTTTCGAATTTTACGAGGTGCTGGAACGGCGGGCCGGACTGAAAATGGAGCAGGAACCTTCTAATCCCTGAGCGTCGTTAAAAAACGAGATGACACCTTCTCATTCTTCGAAGATATCACCTCCATATTTAATTTAGCCGTGCTCAAGTCATACATCCGCTTATATTTGCGCTCCTATCCGCCTGATTTTCAATGAATCTATTGGAAACAACGATCAACCAATTGCGCAATGCGCTCGCCGCCGATCTCGGTGATGCCATTGCTTTGATGCTCGAAAAACTGTCCGTTTCTCCCCAGATAAAAGTCGTGGTATTGCAAGCCAATCGCTACCACCGGGCAAAATCGAGCCGAAGCATGGGGCTGAGCACTGTTGAAGAATTCAACACCACCTGCACCCAAATCTGTAGCGCACTTCTGGATTTCCTCTCAGAGATAAAGGAATCAGACATTGCCCCACCCAGTTCTGATCCTCAGAAAGCAGCCATGCTGGGTCTCGCCGCAGCACAAACTTCCCCGCTTCAAACCCTGCTTGCTGGCTTGAGGGTTGATTGGAAGACCTTACCTATCAATGAGTTGCACTTAGTCAACAGCAATCGTTTCACAGAGATTCGAACGCTCCGCAAGGCCCTGCGCGATAGAAACGAGGCAGAACAGGAATTCCAATTCTATTTCGTGAACGCCTGCCAGATGCAAAAACCGGAGAGTTTTGCCAAACGGGTTATCCTTGAAATCATGGCCCGCATGGATGAAGACGAGCGCAAGGCTATCCTCATTCCGCCCGAACTGAAATCGGGGCGTTTTGCAAAATTGCCTTTTGATTTTATGGGTTTGGCAGACAGCAAGGTGGCACTTGCCAAATACCTGCAAACCAATTACGGGTTCAAGGAGCGCATAGAGCCCGTGGAAGCATTTCTCCAGGCAGGCGTGCTCAATATGCTGGATTACAAGTACATTACCTTTATTTTCAGTATCCATGCAAGCGAGTGGGAACCCTTTTTCCCCGAATATCTGGAATGGATCATTCAAACCTTTTCCAAATTCGGCGAAGGCCAGGACTTGCCCACCTTCCTCTTCTTTTTTCCGGTATTTGCACACAACCTGCACGAAACGCCTGGCGATTTACAAAAAGAGGTTGCCGATGCCATCGTCCAATTAGGCAAAAGTGAAAATACCTTCACCACGGTCATTTCTCCCCTCTTGCCGGTGCCGAACGAAGAAGTGGCCGATTGGTTTTCTACCGAACTTGGAGAGGCCGATCAGAGCAAGGTGGAAGATTTGCTTTTGCTCACCCTTCAGCGCGACAAGGCCGCACTGGCTCGTCTCGACAAGTTTTTAGGCACCAAAAAGGCTGATATGTATGATGTAGAAGCCCTCCAAAGAGAAGTTTTTGATTTTGCACAAAAGCAGTTTTGAGATAAGACTGCCCAATTTCGCACCATTATGGAAGAACAATCTACCCAATCTCCCCCAAAACTCCCCAACCCGCTGGGGAATCCGCGCATTCACGACCCAAAACTTTACAAGCCCTCCCCGGCACTTTGGGATGCTGTTCAAGTGGCCCTTTTGCTCGAACAACCCTTGCTCGTGACGGGCGATCCAGGCACTGGAAAAACCGAATTGGCACGCCACATCGCCTATTACTACGATTTGGGCAATGTGGAGATTTTCAATGCCAAAACCACGAGCGCGGCCAACGACCTTTTTTACAAATATGACGCACTGGGGCACTTCCAGCACAGCCACAGCAAAAAGGAAGACCTGACACTGACAGATGTCGAGCGCCTTTTTGTACGCTACCAGGCTTTGGGCAAGGCCATACAGTCGGCTGAGCGCAGGGTGGTGCTGATTGACGAAATTGACAAAGCTCCGCGCGATTTGCCCAATGACATCCTGGCAGCCATTGACCGAATGGAGTTTAATGTATCGGAATTGGACAATAAACTGTTCCAGGCCAGTTTCCGACCCATTGTGGTGATGACCAGCAACTCGGAAAAGAATTTGCCCGATGCCTTTTTGCGGCGGGTAGCCTATTTCCATATCCAGCCGCCCAGTTCCGCTGAGTTGCTGCAAATCCTTCAAAGCAAGGTGGGATTCAAACCGGCTACAGATACAACGCCCGAGATACCCGGCTACAACGAGGCAGAACTTGAGCCCTTGGTGTCCCATTTCAAAAGTATCTGCGAATCGAAGTCGCTCCAGAAAAACCCTGCTACCGCCGAGTTGATCCATTGGGTCTCGCTCTTGCATCACTTTGGTTTTCAGCCCTCTGTACTGGAGAAAGAGCGACTTGGCAGCGAGGATCGCGCCTTGTTGCAAAAGTCATATTCTGTATTAGCCAAGACCAAGGACGACCTGAAAACCCTTGGTGAACAACTCAAAAGGCTGTAGCCGCGCCTCATGCTGCACCTCCAACGCCACGCCCTTGTTGCCGAATTGCTGGCAACACTCGAAGCCGACGGTCAATCGTTTGGCACAGGGGCGCATTTGCGCATTGGAGAATTGCTGCAAAACCTGCCAGAAGACACAACACCGAAACAATTAAAAACGATGCTGGCCCCGGTGCTCTGTACGACGAAAGAAGAACAGGAGCGATTTTACCAGCTTTTTGAAAGGACCTGGCAGCATGTGGAAGCCATCGGTGTATTGGACATTGAAACGGAGGATGATCTCCCGTTTTTTTCACCCGTAACCACCTGCATCACCCCATGGGCAGGTTTGGTAACTGCGCTGGTTTTGATCGGATTGTGGGGTGTTGGCCAATGGACGGGCAGTACTTCAAATAAAGAAATACCGATTGCATTCCATACCTTCTCGACTACGGTGGGCGACCCGGAACAATCGCTGCAAATTGATTCGCTCGTACAGCAGTCGCAAACGCCTGGCAGACAGAATTTTAGGGTGGAACCACTTTCAAAATTTTCTGCAAAAACGGAGGCGGGATATGCGGGTTTAAGGCTCGACTCTCAGGCCAACCGGATTTACTACAGCGGTTTAAAGGAAGGTTCAGACACCGTATGGCTCCGGGCGCATCCGCATGGTTGGCCCCACACCCAAATGTGGAGACATCAGATTGTTTTTTCGGTTTACCCGCCCCCCGATACTTCAAAAAAAGAAGAGGCGCCCCCGGATACTGCCTTGTATGTCCAGCGACCAATCCCGCACCCGCGCGACCTGTCGCAACTCGAAGCCCCACAACCCACTGCTTTACAGCAGTTTATGCTGGATTGGGAGTGGCCTTTGAAAGTCGCGGCGATGTTGTTAGCGGGCTTGTTGGTCTGGTTCGCCGCGCGACTTTGGGAACGCAATCGCCGCAAACTCATCGCCGAGCACCGTCCCAATCAAAAACCTCCTTATGCCTGGGACATCCAGTTGAAAAATCCGCCAAAAGTGGACTTGGGCGACCGATTCCACCGCTTGCTCAACCAGCTCCGACGCCGGGAGGCCGACGAGAACTGGCGGCTCGATGTACCCCGAACCCTGCGTGCCACCATTGCCAAAGGGGGTGTGCCCCAATTCCGTTTTGCCCAGCAGACCCGGCCTTCGGAGTATCTTTTATTGATTGACCGACATAGCCCGCGCAACCATCAGGCCCAATTGTTCGACTTAATGTTTCGCGGTTTTCGGAATCAGGAGGTGTTGCTCGAACGATTCTGGTACGATGGCGACCCCCGGCTGTGCTGGAACGAAGCCTTCCCCGCAGGGCTGGATCCGCGCTCCTTACAATACCACTATCCACAAAGCCGGATACTCCTATTCGGCGATGCGGAACAATTGCTGAACCCCGAAACGGGCCGCCTTTCAAAATGGGCCACCCAGACCTTTTCGGCTTGGCAGGACCGCGCCGTTTTATCCCCCAAACCGCTCAATGCCTGGGGGCGGCGCGAGCATGCGTTACAGGAACTGTTTCACGTCCTCCCCGTCAGTCTGTCAGCCCTGGAGGTAGCCATTGAGCGCTTCGAGACCGATGTCGAAAAAGATGTCGAACTCGATCCCCGCCGATTCCCCGATGCCGCCCACGCACCCATTCAACTCATTGACAATGATTTGATTAAAACGCTTGAGCATTATTTTGGTTTACCCGCTTTACCCGCCGTAGCCTTGGCGAAGGAGGGCCATTTACCCGCCGTAGCTTTAGCGAAGGAGGGCCAACTACCCACATGGATCGCCGCCTGCGCCGTCTACCCCGAACTCCATTGGGACATGACGCTCTATCTCGGTGAATTGCTTTCAGACTCGAACGCCTCCCTGCTAACGGCAGATAACATCGCCCAGATTTGCCGCATGCCCTGGTTCACCGAAGGCGCCATCCCGCTCGAAGCCCGCAAAATGTTGATCGCCTGGCTCGAACGCGAACAACCTGAAACGCTCCATCAAATCCGCGAAGGCATACACCGACTACTGGCCCAAAACCCTCCCCCCGAAGACAGCGCGGCACACGATGCCTACGCCATGAACATGGCACTCAACGAATGGCTTTACACTAAAGACAGCGCCCGCAAAAAAGAACTTGAAAAGGACATCCTTCGCCGCATTGCCGCAGGCCAGGCCGCTGATTTCATGGTGCTGAAAATCCTCGAAGGCCCGCGCTCGCCAGAGGAATTTGAAGTGCCGGAAAACTGGCGCAAACTACTGAAGCAAAAGGGCTTGGCTCGGACGACGCGGAAGTCTTGGGTGTGGGCGCTGCCGTTGTGGGTGTTGTTGTGTGTGGGGGTGGTGGGGTGGAAGCCGGAGGAGGTGGGGTGTAAAGGATTCCTCTTCGTTTCGCAAGGAAAAGAATTGTGTGCAGAAAATGTGGATGAGTTACTTCAAGTTAACGAGATAATTGCTTTGGCTGCATTGGAGGTTGGTGATCTGCCTGAAGCTGACTCC
>JANMME010000728.1:0-3534 GCA_031373015.1 Saprospiraceae bacterium | reverse complement strand
GGAGTTGGCAATAATGTTGTTCAACGAATTTTGGAGTTTCAGCGCAAATGTCGAATCGACACCTTGAGCGTCGAGCACATTGGAATGGCTCACGAACATGACTGCGAAAAGTAAGATTTGAGATTTTAGGTTCATTTTAGTAATTTTTAAAGGTTGAGTCAATAATTAAGGAACGGGGGAATAATCAGTTGAAAGTAACAAGTTATTATTCTCCCGTTCCTAAGTATACTCTTTGGCAGGGTTAGTGCTGTTGACCGTGTTGCAAACCGCAGTGGTCTGTCTTGGGTTTGTTGGCGGGCTGGGTTCTGGCCTCTTGACTTTGATGTTGCGAGCAATTGCGTGCTGAAGCGGCTTTAGTGTCGGTTTCCTCCTTTGCAGGCAAAGGGCGATAACCAATTCCCTCTTCTTTACGCGCGCCAAAAAGTTCCGGGTGCAGGTATTTGCCTTTCTCGTAGGCCTGCTTCTCTACCTCTGGCACAACCCGATGAGCTTTTGCGTATGCATCCTGACGAACGCCTGTCACTTGCCAGCTCACTTTCACTTTGGGCTTGTCGGTCTGGATAACAACCTTGTTGCCCTTGACTTCTTCTTTAACAATGGCTTGCGCGAACTGGCCGATACAGGTAAGTTGGTATTTGAAATCCATGTTTTCGGCCTCGAAGTACGATGGCAGTTCTACCGTTGCAAAACCGTTGGCATCGGTCGTGATGTTGCCGTTGTAGATATTGAGCATATCAGGACTTTCCACGAAAGAGTGGTACAAAAACTTGTTGGCGGGGTCGAGCGGGTGGTCAATTTTGAAGGTACCCATAGCTTTAGAAAGGGTTCCCTCAATATGTACATCGCCGTCAAAGTACCCCGCAAATCCTGGAAGATTTGTATTGGAAGCGTAGATAGCGGCTGAGAGGTCATTATCGTTTGTATAAACCCGAATTCCATCATGGAAACCATCGTCGAATATAGGCCGGGTGGTATTGAATAAGGCGGCATAACCAAATTCGCTTTCTACGTGCAACCGAGCCTCATTGTTGGGGAAATCCTTGTCTATCAACACCTCGCCTGATTCTTTAATCTGCACAACTGGTTGTAGGTCACTGTTTGAAAACACAATATCGCCGCCTGATGCCAACAATTCGATGCCACCTGACATTTTGTTGTGAATATGCATGCGTTCATTGGTGACGCCATTAAAATCTACAATCCCGACCTCAGTCATGATGCTACCTGAGGTGTCATATACATGCATGAAACCGCCACCGATCATGCCAATATTATTAGCGAGGCCAATGCCCGGCGGATCATTCCCTATCTGAATGCGGTCGAAAACATCGTTTCGTGGACGAATCCCGAACCCAGTTGCACCATTATCACCACGCAGTTGCATCGTACCCGGCAAACCGGGGTTGAATACTATATCGCCTCCATCCGTCACCAGTTCCATCCCTGCGCCACTCGCATGAATATGGAATGGCCCGGAAGTACCATTGTCATTCATGTGAAAAAGATCGTGAATGCCATCGGGTTCAGTGTTAAAGGATAAGATAGCGGTATGGTCTGGAGAATCAAAAATTCCTAGCCCGCCGCCCACTTCTACCTTCATAGTATTTACATTCGGTACACGGCCCAGACCGACGCGACCCACACCCGTTACCAGTGCGTGTCCATTTGAACTGCTGAAATATCCGCCAACACCTTGGTTGGCAAAGCCTTGCACGCCTCCTGCGGTCGAGGTGCCACGGCCTGTTACACCTGCCGCTGTGGAACCTAATAATCCATCGGTAGAGGTCCCTTGTACTCCAAATCCAGCACTACTGGTACCACACACACCTGTACCGGCAGCTGCATCGCCCAAAACTCCGTAGACCCAAGGTGATGGCGAGTTTGACAAACCTACCACACCTGCAGCGGGAATAGCGGGGCTATTGGCCATCATCGTACCGATTACAGCGCCTACAGCGCCATTGCCATTGGCCGTGGCTGCAATGGGCGTACCAGCGCCATTGTTGGTAATCTTGAAAACATCGCCCGGTATGTTCACCGTTTGACTGTATGGCAGGGAAAAGCCTCCGGGGAGCATTATGCTGCCGCCGCCATTGGAGAGCGAAAGGGTATTGCCCGCTATACTAAGCGCCTGGATTTCATTGGTATTGGAGAGGTCTCCGGTGTTGTTGATGGTAGTACCGGAGATGTTGATGCCTGAACCAGCAGTGTAGCTGGGGCCAGGTGGGCCCGCAGGCCCCGTCAAGCCAATTGGGCCTTGCAGACCTGTTGCACCCGTTGCTCCGGTTGCACCCGTCAAACCAATAGAGCCTGGAGGTCCCGGATCACCTGTTGCCCCAGTTGCGCCGGTCAAGCCAATAGGGCCTGGAGGTCCCGGATCACCCGTTGCCCCGGTCAAGCCAATAGGGCCTGGAGGTCCCGGGTCACCCGTTGCGCCGGTTGCGCCGGTCAAACCAATAGGGCCTGGAGGTCCTGGGTCACCGGTTGCACCAGTTGCACCCGTCAAGCCAATAGGGCCTGGAGGTCCCGGGTCACCGGTTGCACCCGTGGCTCCTACTGGTCCTGGCTGTAGAGAAACTTCCGCTACTTTGGCATAAGGTACTGCCTGAAATTCTGTCTGGGCAAAATTATAAGTCGTGCCACTGATGGTCACGGATACTTGCACGAAACGGTTGCCGCTGCCCCAGTCGAGCATAGAAAAGTTGCCAATGATCGGCGTACCACGCCCGATGACGAGGTTGAAAAGCCCCAGCGCGTCGGTGTTGATGTTGTGGGTTTCGCGGTACACTTCCGAGCCGCCGTTGAGGATGCTCAATTGCGCAGTGCCGCTTTGGTTGCTCATTGGGGCGAAAGCTGCGTCCCGAATGACGGCTTGGTAATTGAAGCCCGTTGTTTGGGCAGAAAGGCAAAAGGATGCCAGGGCAAGGGCAAGCCCCAGCAAGAATTTCATGTTTTTCATCAGTTGTTGATTTAAAAAATTTTGAGAAGTTTGGACCTTGGCTAATCTGCTTTCACAAATTTTATAGCCGCACTTTTTCCTGAAGGATCGGTGAGTTTAAGCAGATAAACTCCTGTGGGCAGTTGCCCTACAGTAATGCTTTTTTCAGAAAAATCACCGAGCCGAAATTCGCCAGAAACAGGCTGGCCGAGCAAATTCCAAACCGAGGCAGTCAGGAAATCGCTTGTGGGTGGTGTCGTGAATTGGAGAAAAAGTGTGTTCGATACTGGGTTGGGCCATACTTCGATACCCCAAGCGGCCAAGTCGAGGTCGGTCACGCGCACGGTTTGAAGCGCTCCGTTGTGGAAGCCTTGTCCGTAGGAGAAGCTGGGCAGCGACTGGCCCTGAATGACGACTTCGCCGAGGGTGAAACTGAGCCGGGCGGTGTTGGCCGCGTTGCTCATGGAAGTGCCGGCAGAGGCCAGCACATCGGGCCGGAGTTGTTGGGCTTGTGCAGCAACAAGTCCCCCGAAGCACAGGAGGAAAAGAGGGAGTTTTTTCATGTCAGTATAGGAATTAATTTTCGAAATAGTTGC
>JANMME010000635.1:0-7147 GCA_031373015.1 Saprospiraceae bacterium | reverse complement strand
GTGCCCTTATGTGCCTTATGTGTTTAAATTAAGCAGTTGAATCTCCCCCGAAACTTTTTTTGCCCACCCAATCAGGGTAACGCCCACCCTTGCGTGTCTCCAGAGAAACTAAACAATTTTAAGACATGAAATTCAATTTATTGCTCTGCAGCTTTCTGATCGCAAGCTTCCAAATGGCAGCCCAACAACAAGTCTCCGGCCCACAAGACCCTGACGCCCAAAAAGAACAAACCCTTTTCAGCAAATCCAAACTCCGGGGCGGATGGGGAGGCGTGGACTTTAGCACGTCCAAAATAGGAGAACACACGGGTTACGGCGCGGGCGGCAGTTTGGGTCTGGTGTTCAACAATCTTTCCGTCGGCTTGTATGGCACCGGAGACGTGTACGATGGTTTTCGGCGGGAAAACAAGAACTATGCTTTTACCCTTGGCCACGGTGGCTTGGTGCTTGGCTATGCTTACCCAACGAAAAAAGCCTTACATCTGATGGGTTCTGTAAAAGTGGGAGCTGGCGCTGTTGGCTTGGCTCGACGGTATAATGACTGGGATTTAGAACTGGACGAAAACGATATTAACGATGCCATTTTTGTGGTGACTCCGGAAGTTGGCGTAGAGCTCAACCTCACCCACTGGATGCGGGTGTCTGCCACTGCCGGTTATCGCTTTGTGGATGGGTTTGAGGGCATTCCGGAGCTGGGCAAAAAGGACTTGAATGCCCCGATGTTTGGGTTGAACTTCCGGTTTGGGTGGTTTGGACATGGGAAATAAATCCGTGTCTCATTCGTGTCATCCGTGTTCCATCGACTCCTAAGTCGGAATGAATTTCGCCCTACCCCACAGGCGCTTCCTGCTTTTTCTTCTTTTGCTTTTCAAAACCGAAGAGCGAGTAGTCGTATCGAATATTGCCCGTCAGGTCGAGGTTGTCGTCGCGTTTGCGCTCTCCGTGTGGGTAGTGCTCCATGCGGTTCCAGCTTTGATAGACGAGGCCTAGTTGGTCGTCGTCTTGTTCGGATGCCACGCGGAGGATATATCCAGTTAGGAACTTCCCGATCGCTGCACCAACGGCCACTGCCGGATTGGTAGCTCCCACAAGTTGTGCAGTAGATTTGAGAAATCCGGGGAATTCTGCGTCTTTTTCGACTTCCTGGAGGAGTTTGGCGGTATTCCTTTGCTTCCGGCGACTGCCAATCAGCACCAATTGGAAGTGGAAGTCGTCGGGGATCTTCTCATCCTCGTACAAGACAAAACCCGTATCACCAAAGGTCAGCACGTGATCGTCTTTCACGTTTTCTACCGGCGTGAAAATGCGCGTTTCGATGGCTTGTTGTACGGCTTTTTTTAGCATGGCCTCTTTTTTGACATCGTCTGATTCGGCCGTTAGGCCCTTCAGGGCGGGCAAAGGATGCGTGCCCGTAGTGACGAAGCAATAGATTTCGACATCGGTTCGGTTGCGTTTTTTGAAAAGTGTTTTGCGGTGGTTAGAGTGGATCAGGATGCGGTTGAGGCGAAAGTAGAACATGGTGTGAGGATTTTAATTGGTCATTGATCGTCATTGATCGTCATTGGGTCATTTACCGTCATTGCTAATGACCCAATGACGACCAATGACGATTAATGACCCAATGACGATTAATGACCCAAAGGTATATTTCTATCACAAAGTGACACCGCAAAAAAACGGCGACGCGTGGTTACGCGCCGCCGTGGGTATGGTTGGTTAGGTCTTAATAGCTGCTTTACCCGCCGTAGCTTTCCTGCCCGCCAAGTCTCGGCAGGCGGGAGCGAAGGAGGGGGTCATTCTGTAAGCTGTTAATACAGCACCGGTTTATTCTACAATCAATTTTTGCATTTGGCCATCCAATTTGAGGAAGTAAATGCCTGCGGGCAAACCTTCGATCAGAGCATGGTCGGTGTCAAGTCCGTAGCGAACCATATTGCCTTTGGTATCAAAAAGGCCGTAGGAGACTACTTCGCGGCCAAAGTTAAGCACGCCCCCGCGAATCGGGTTGGGATATACTGGGCTGTACTTGATGGCTTCCTGTATTTCGTGGGTAGCGGTGGACAAGTTCACCAAAATCGGGTTGCAGTCAAATTGTGCTCCAGAAAGTGCTGGAGAGCCAGCCACTGGGCGGAAATTTGGGCTGGTGCTTGCAGCAAGCGGATTTTCAAGCACGGTACCTGCGGTAAAGGACACCGGATCAATGTTGTTGGCAAGGCATCCTGCCTGACGCAACCAAGCGTCAATTGCGTTGCGTTTGTTGAGCGAACCTGTTGCCCGAGTTACTTCGGCCAGCCCATTGGCAGTTGTGTCCGTGGTACTGGTGAATGCTGCTTGCGTGTTGACAATCAGGTTATTAGAATAAAAAATTTGTTTGTTTTGCTGGTCAACGGCCGTGTTTGGGGTTACCAAAGCAAGTGCCTGTGGGAAGTTGGTGTTGCGCAAAGTGCTATCGCCATCAATCATCAGGAAGTTGCGGTAGCCCATGAAAACACTGTTGACAATTCGCAGGCTTGAGTTGCGGCGAATGCGCGCACCGCGGCGGAATGCAGCCTTGGTGGTCGTGTTCATTTGCGAATAAGTAGAACCCACGGGTACCGGGCCGACCATCGTGAAGTTGCAGAAAATGCCTTTCGTGTAAGGTTTTGCAGCGGCGGTGCCCGATGCTTCGTTGTCGCTTTCAAAACCTTCAGAAGTAGAACCACCAGAAGGTAGGCTATACGTGAGGTCATAGTAGGCAGAGTCGCGAAGGCCGATGCCAAACTGGCTTAAACCGCTGTAACCATTGTCGGTATCAAAGTCGTCATCAGTACCTTTGAAAGCAATCAGGTATTTTGAGTTGACAGAGCCGCCAAACCATTCAAAAGAGTCATCACCAGAATATGACACTTGCACATGGTCAATCACCGTGCCTGCGCCAATAGCACCAAGCGTGAGGCCATTGATCTCTTTATTGGCTTCAAAAGCGAGACCGCCAAATTCGAGGCGCAAGAAGTGGATGAAACCAGAATTGTCATAGGGATCATTGCCACCAAATTTTGCCAGGGTTGCGTCGAAAGAAACGCCGTTGAAACCTTCCATCTGCACATTGTTATAAGTGGCATCATTCAGGTTGTGCAAGCCGCGACCCGCGATCAACAAACCACCCCAATCGCCGCGATCGCGCTGGCCAACAGCCTTATTTGAGGTAATCACTACCGGATTAGCCGCGGTTCCGTTGATCTCAATTTTGCCACCACGCTCAACTATGATGGAAGCATAGTTCTTAGGCGTGGTGCTCAGGTCAGAATGGGCACGGATAACAGTGCCCGCTGGGATAACGAGTTTCGCGCCACTGGGCACTACGATCAAGCCCTGAAGCAGGTAAATTTTTGAAGCATCAAGCGTCAGGGTGCCAGAAAGCACTTTTTCGCCCGTAGCGGAGCCGTCCAACGTTACCAGATCGGTAGGGTTGCCATAATTTGCGTTTTTAGGGTCCCAGTTGGTCCAACCTTGCGTCCAGTCGGCGTTAGGGTCAGCACTAAGCGCGCCCACATAAGTGGTTTTAGATAATTTAGTGAATTGGGCCGAGGCTGTTCCAGCAGCCAGGAAGAAAGAGAGCAGGAGAGTGAAATGTAGAATCTTGTTCATTGTTGTTGTTATATTTTGTTTGCGCTGCAAAGGTCTCCCGCGCTTATTGCGTGAATGTTAAGTCGGGATTACCAGAAGATTAAGTTTGCAAAAATCCCCCGCATGGCGCGAAGCCATGCGAGGGATAAAAAGCGGATTTCTCGGCTTAAAGTGTGGATTTTAAATATCGGATCACAATAAACCGCAGAGGCACAGAGACGCGGAGTACTTGAAAATCAATCCTTTGCGTCTCTGCGCCTCCGCGGTTTATTTACTATTATTTAAAAGGTATAGCCTGCACTCAGATTCAAGGTAAGACCATTGGCAAACTGAAACATCAATCGGTCAGCGCCGCCTTTTTCATATTTGCCGCTGTTGTCAGCGTCTTGGTAAAAGCTCAGGTCTTGTTTAAGCAGGTCACCCAAGGTGAATTTAAGGTTGAGCTTGCCAAGGTTTTTACCCACTTGCAAATCCACAACGGTACGAGGGGCTTCATAAATGTCTTGGCGGGTGTCACCAAACTCCGGGGCAACGCCAACATAAGCTATACGGCGACCAATGCGGTTGACAACTGCGCTTGCAAACCAGCCGTTGGCTTCACTTTCGTATTGAATACCAGCATTGACGACATAAGGCGATTGGCCTTGCAGGGGCCGGTTTTGTTTGGCCTTAGAGCCTGGTTCAAACGTAAGGGACGACTTGATAAGCGCAAGATTGGAGAACACGGTTAAATCGTGCCAAACAGCCTTTGGGCCCATAAAATCAAAGTTTTTGCGTACCTCGAATTCGGCCCCGTAGATGGTGGCTGATTTTTCATTCTCAAAAGTGAAAGTGGTGAAAGGTTGGGCTATGTCAATGCTGAACTCCACTGGATTGGCGATGGTTTTATAAAAACCTCCCACTGAGACCACCTGATTGCCGGATGGGAACAACTCCCAGCGAAGTTCCATATTGTTGAGTCTTGCAATTTTCAGATCCTTGTTGCCCTTGATCTCTGCATTTTTGTCAAATACGTAGAAAGCAAATGGCGCCAACTCGCGAAATTCCGGTCGGTTCACGGAGGCGTAATACGCCGCGCGAAGGTTCATTTTTTCTGTCAGCGAGTAAGATAGATTGACGGAAGGCAGTACCGCGCCCTCTTGGATGCGCGCCACTTCAGAACCAATTTTATCATTGGTCAAATGAATATCCACATCTTCGTAGCGCACCCCATACACGGCACGCAATTTCTCGAATATACGCTGATCAGCGGCGGCGTAAAAAGCCCTCAGATTTTGCATGCCGTTATAGTAGGCAATGTCGTCGGAGGTTTTTTCCACCAGATAAAGTCTACGGCTGGCAACGTTTTCAGCAGAAAGATCAATGGCTGGATTATAAGTCGGGTTAGAAATACCGCCCTTGTAAACGAAGGTGCGGCCATAGAAAGAACGGTCGCGCGTTTGTAGGAAAAGGCCAGCTTTCAGGTTGGTTTTCAGGTTTCGTCCATTGAAATCTTTGCCCAATTCAAGTGTTCCACCAGAAACGCCTTCCTTAAGGTCGGAGCTGAAGCGGCCGACGCCTGTATTGAAAAAATCGCCCAAAGAAAGGCTGTATTGTTCGTCTGCGTGGGTGTCCGGGTCGCCGTCGTCCGATTTGGTATAGTTCACGATTCGGTAGTCTGGCACCTGGCGACGCACATTGGCATAATTTGCCGAAGCGTTGATGGTGAACAGGTTATTGCCCACAATTTGTTTGAGAGACAGGATGCCACTGTAAAGGCGATTGTAGTTGACGAGATTGGAAGTGGTCTGCTGGTAAACCGAACTGCTGATATCTCCGATTCCAGTGCGCTGTATGGTATTGTTGTCGGTGTTTACGTTCAGCAGGTTGCGGAAGTTGATCTGCGTTTTATTCGCCACATAATTGACATTGAAAATACCCCCGCTGGTGATGTTCTGCAAAAAAATCTGGTCATTCACATCACTTGACAGCACACCGTCGTTGAACGAGTTGACTTTACCCGTCGAATAGCGGCGGGTATTGGAGTAATTGAGCGCCAGGATCACACCGAGTTTTTTCTCGTCAGAGATTTTTACCGGGAAACCCAGTGAATAGGCAAAGCGGCTATTCGGCATGGCTTGAGCAGTGCTGTTGCCCCAATCGTTGTTGAATTTTTTGGATATTTCTACCAGTTTAGATTTTTGCTCCGCATTTGGGGGGTTGGCACTGGGGAGTTTCAAGCCGCCTTCCTCAAAATCGGGCAAGTTGCGCTTGTCGCTCAAAAAATTCAGTGACTCGCCAGGGTATTTTTTGAATTCGGTGAAGTTTTTAAAGCTTGTAAGCGAATGCGTTTGGCCGCCAATAGTAATGTTCTGGGTGAACTGTTCGGGCACAGCCTTGGTGTTGATGCGAATAATGCCTCCCCCAAAGTCGCCCACCAAATCTGGCGAACCAGCTTTGATAATCTGCAAGTTATCAATCAGATTGGCGGGCACCACGTCGAAGGCGAACGCTTTGCGGTCGCTTTCCGTGGAAGGTAGCAGTGCTCCATCCAGGTAGCCCGCGTTGTAACGGTCGTTCATACCCCGAATTACCGCGAACTTGCCCTCTTGGATACTTGCCCCCGTCACGCGCTTGAGCACATCGGAAGTGGTACGGTCGGGTGTGCGGCGGATGAGTTCGGCAGAAACGCCGTCCGAAACTACCGCAGCATTTTTGCGCTCGATCAATACTGCCAGCGCGGTCGTTTTTTTGACAGCGTAGGTCACGACCACCTCAGCAAGTTCGTTGCTGCTTTCTTCCATGGCAAAATTCAAGTAAGTCACCTCGTTGGGCTTTACTTCCACTTCCAATTTTTCACTTCTGTAGGAAATGTAGTTGAGCACTAAGGTGTATTTCCCAGGCTCCAAGGACACTAAAAATTTGCCTTCAATGTCTGTGATGGCCCCTTTACCCAAGCCTTCCACTTGAATGGTGGCGCCAATGAGGTCATCGCCCGTTGCTTTATCAATAATTTTACCCGCAATTTTGCCCAAGTCCTGGGCTGCAATGGCAGAGAAGGAGGAGGATAAGAAAAAGAGGAGGAACAAGTAAAATGGTGCGAATTTCATATTCATAAAAGTTTTGTACAAGCGTTTGGAAAAACCCGGGCAACTTCCGTCGCCCGGGCAGTCGTAGTAAAGTTCCTAACCTTTAAACTACTAAAATCTGTATCCAAAATTCTTGTGCAATCGGAGCAAGGCATCGTGCTCCGAGGGTGTTTCGCTTTAAAACGGATGTGGGTGGGAGGCAAGCTCAAAAGAGCCTGATCTGGATTTGGGCTGCGCTTGCTGAAAAAGTGCTTCATAAATAGGATACAGAATTCTGGTGCAAAAGTCCTGCTCCCATGTAACCAGAGATTTAAGCCAATATTAAGTTAGGGTAAAGTTTCAAGGGAATATCCAACAAGAAATATCCAATATCCAACAAGGAATGTCCAATGTCCAAGGAAGGCTTCGCTCATGGTATTGGTCGTTGTCCAAGTCTTTTTATTTGGTGAGTTGTCAAGCGCAACGCCTATTTG
>JANMME010000622.1:0-5948 GCA_031373015.1 Saprospiraceae bacterium | reverse complement strand
AATGCTGCTTGTAATTCTTAAAAATCAGATCGAACAGCTTCGGTATCTGGCGGTCGTAATCGTCCAATGTGTCGTTCGGGCCGGCGGGGCCGGCTGAAACGATGAAATTGGCTCGAGTCGCCACGTTGCTGCCTTTTTCATACAGCTGCACTCGGAGGGTCGCTTTGGTGGAGTCGGTGCTTATACTGGATTGTTTGAAAACAAGGACACTGCTTTCCAACAATACAGAATCAAGGGCCGATGTTGGAGGCGATTTTGGCGTGGTCGGTTTTTGTGCTGCTGTGATCAAAGGCATGAAAAACAGCGCAATACAGATCTTGGTGAAAGCAGATTTGGGAAGCATAGATAAAGGTGATTAATGTGGCCAATGTGAGCACAAAAGCAAATTAACCCTAACCCCATTGACCACAGTCATTTTTTGATCCAAATCGCGGGGTTCAGCCGTTCTTTTTGCTGCCACAGCTCAAAGTGCAATTCGGAGGTTCCCGTGATATTGTTCGTGCTTACCTGGCCGATAATTTGTCGGGCCTTCAACTCGTCGCCTTTCGAAAGGCTTGAGGAAGCAAGGTTGGTGTACACAGTGTAGTAATCGCCGTGTTGCACGATCACTGTGTAATCATGGCCGGGCACAAACTGGATCCCCGCTACCTTGCCATCGGCCACACAGCGCACCACGGCACTTTCTTCGGTCCGGATATCCACCCCATTGTTCGTGATCTCAATATTCTTTAGGGTCGGGTGTTTCTGCTTGCCAAAGCCCCGCGATATAAACCCGTTTTCTACCGGCCAAGGCAGGCGACCCTTGTTCTTTCGAAAATTGAAGGATACGTCATCCTCATCGGCACGTGGCTTTGTTTCAGTTGCTATGGGCTTTGCTTTTTCAGTTTTTGACGGGCTGGGCGAAGGCGTTGTGAGCGGCTGTTTTTCAGGGGTTTCGGTCTTCGGAGCGACGGGTTTTGGTTTGCTTCGGGCCGCTTCCACCCTTTTTCGCACTTCCTCTTGTATCACCCCTTCTATGGCGTTGTTGAGGGCTTCGTGGGCGGCTTGTTTTCTATCCAGATCCGCTTTTAATCGGGCTTCGTCTTTACCCAAATCTTTCAGCATTCCATTCTTTTCCGTGAGTTCGCCCGTCAGGGTTGACTTCTGCCCTTGAATGGAAACGAGCAGGTTTTCTTTGTCCACGCGTGTTTCTTCAAGGTTCGAGGTTTTCTTGGACAACATTTCCTGTGTGAACCGAATTGCCTTCGCTTGTTCACTTCGCCGTTCGTCGTACTTGCGCAAAAAAAGCCAGCGACGGAAGGCTTGGTTGAGGCTTTCGGCAGAAAGGATATATAGGATTGGGTTGCTTAAAGTCTTGCGCCTGAATGCGTTGCGTACCGTTCGGCCATATTCGTCGCGCATTTTCATTACATCGTTGCTGAGCGAGGCTATCACAACCTGATTGCGAGCGATGCCGGTCTCGGCAGCTTCGATCTCGGCCTGGAGGTTCTGGATGAGTGCCTCGCGGCTTTCGATTTGTCTTTGCAAGACGAGGTAGCGGTCGTAAGTAGCCTCCTTGGTTTTGGCTGTTTTTTTTATCATCCGCTCGGTAGACTGAATGTCCCGGATAATTTTTTTGCGCTTTTCTTCCAGGTCTTTTTTGGATTGGGCGAATGCCGAAACAGGCAAAAGGAGTGCAACGGCAAGCAATATGCCTGTTGTGACTGCAACTTTCGGGAAGTTCTTGCTAAACAGCCTAATCCACACGTTTGTAATGTTTGGGAATCTCAAAACGAAAACTTTTGGGAGCATTGAATTCGACATCGTTGAGTTCGATGGAAAGTCGGAGATCGCCTGTATCTGGACTGGAAGCCTCTACGGTGCGAAGATAAGGAAACCAGCCGGCTAACTCGGTTTTTTTGTAATTTTCAAACAATACGGACAAAGTACGCCCGTCGCGGGGCTGCAGGAACATTTCCTGTCGAAGCCAAAATGCTTCTTCTTCCATACGGTAATCGGCTGAAAATCGGCCGTTGGCCCCGGAGAGTCGGTGCAGCCCATCCTTGATGTCGGGTTCTAAGGTAATGTCGGGGAAAAACCATGGGGAGGCCAACAGGAGGCTTTGCACGAGGTCAAAACCGGCAGGCAGGCTGTACTGGCGCTGCAAGGATTCCAGGCCTCTTGCTGAGTAGGTTTTCTCCAGGCGGTTGAGCAGAAAAACCGAGTCTCGCGTCACCAAAACACGGGCCGCTTCTAGGCCAAATTTTTTGACATTCAACCACATCACGCTGTCGCGGATCCAGATAATGTTCGCCGTAGCACCCAAGGATTGGCCATTGCCTTCAGCAAACACCTTGGCCTGTGCGGTCACAAAATTCAGATTTGGGTGATCGTGGCTGCGGAGTTTTTTCTGCAAAAAGCTGGTGCTCCGGGCTTCGGTGGCTGGGCGGGTTTCGCCAAACGTTGGGCGCTTGCGACACCCCGTTCCTTTGGCCGAAAGCAGGAATAAGGCCGCAACGAGAAAAGTTGCAAGTCGGCCCGCCTTCAACCAGTTTATGGCGGGTAAAAAGTTGAAAGTTGCAAGTACGAACTTATGCTGTGCTTGCTCTTTCTCACTTTCCACTTGATACTTGATACTTGTTATTTGATTCATCATTCCGGGTCTTCCAGATTTAACAGGGCACCCTGTAGTTCGCTCATGGCATGGCGGTCGCCCGCTTGCCGGCTGATTTCGATGCCTTGTTTGTAGGTTAAAATCGCATTTTGGAAATCTTCTTGTCCTTCGTAAAGTTTGCCAAGGTGGTAATACGTCCCAACATAACTGGGATTGGTTTCTTTTAAACGAAGGTAAAACGAAAGAGATTGTGCTTCGTCACCGGTGCCCTCGTACTCTTTGGCGAGGGCAAAAAGAATGAAAGAATCGTTTGGGGAGGCTTCGATGAGTTTTTGGAGATATAGTAGGCGAGTTGTCGTCATTGTTGTTGTTATTTCGAGTTACTTTTGCTGTTAAATAGTGCAAATATGAAAAGCCTTTTCCCAAACATTATATCTGATCCTTCAATTCTGAACGGCAAGCCTTGTATTGCAGGTACACGCATTAGCGTGGAACTTATCATTGATTGGCTCGGCACGGGCGGCACCCTAGAGAGCATTGCCCAAAAACATCCGCTGCTTACAGTAGAATTGGTCATGGAAGCCATTCGCTACGTGACTCGTTTTGCTCGAAACGAAATAGTCATTGATGTCGCCCGTCCACAAGCAGCATGAGTGTCTATGATTTGCAATTGGTGCAACCCTTGATGCCGACCTTGATATTTCGATTCCCTTCATGATGACTGCCGAAAACAACGGCGAAAATGTGAGAATAAGATTGCGGAATCTCTAACTTTCTTTTCCCGCTCCATACCTTTGCGCGCCCACAAAAGTAGCGGCTATTTTTACAATGAAATTATTGGTCTGTATTTCTCAAACACCGGACACCACTTCTAAAATCTCCTTCAATGCCGACGGTACGGAGTTCAACGCTGCGGGTGTGCAATTCATTATGAACCCTTACGACGAATGGTATGCCCTCGTGCGCGCTTGCGAACTGCGCGAGACGCTCGGAGGAACGGTCGTAGCGCTCAACGTAGGCCCTGTTGCCAATGAAACCACCATCCGCAAAGCCCTGGCCATCGGTGCCGATGAGGCCGTGCGCATTGACTGCGAGCCGAAAGGAGCTGGCTTTGTGGCAAAACAAATTGCCGAATATGCCCGTGCCGAAAATTTTGACATCATCTTTTTTGGCAAAGAGACCATTGACCACAACGGCTCGGAAGTTGGTGCAATGGTAGCAGAACACTTGGATCTGCCATACATTTCCTACGCCTCCAAACTTGATCTCAACGGCTCAATCGCCACGATCGAGCGCGATATCGAGGGTGGGGTAGAGGTGGTGGAGGTGGATTTGCCCTTCGTGCTCAGTGCTGCCAAAGGCATGGCCGAACAACGTATTCCCAATATGCGCGGCATTATGACTGCTCGCAGCAAACCGCTCAAAGAGGTGCCTGCCGTTGCATTCGAAGATGCTGCGAAGGCCGTACAGTTTAATCTTCCACCGGCGAAGGTGGGTGTTAAACTGGTTCAGCCAGATCAAATGGACGAACTGGTGCGACTGTTGCACGAAGAAGCGAAAGCCATATAGTGATGAAGTGATGGGTGATGAAGTGATTTGGTACCTGCCAGTCGGCAATTTTCAATCACTTCATCACCCATCACTCCATCACCCATCACTTCATCACTTTATCACCTCATCACTTCATAAAAATGGTTTTGGTTTTTGCGGAGTCCCCGCGTGGACAGTTTAAAAAAGCGGCTTTTGAGGCCGTCACCTACGGCAAAAAAGTTGCCGATCTGCTTGGTACAACTTGTGTAGCGCTCACGCTTGGCACGGTGAAAGATTCAGGCGAATTGGGCCGCTATGGTGCAAGCCGTGTGCTCCATGTTGCCGATGCGGCTTTTGATCATTTTGACAGCCAGGCCTACGCTGCTGCTATTTCTGAGGTGGCAAAAAATAACAGCGCCAGCGTGGTTGTCCTCAGCCATACCTCCACCGGAAAATCGCTGGCCGGTCGCGTAGCGGTTCGGTTGAGCGCTGGTCTGGTGTCGGGCGTGAACAGTTTGCCCACTGGAAATGAGGCAGCCCTTCGGGTAAAAAAATCGGTTTTTTCGGGCAAAGCTATCGCCGAGTATGAAATTACGAGTGCTGTCAAGGTAATCTCGCTGATGGGCAACGCTGTGAAGCCAGAACCTTCGGGCGCCGCAGTTTCTGCGGAAACTGCTTCTGTTGGTTCGGCCAAAGGCCGCATCCGGGTGAAGTCGGTGAAAACTCAGGAAGGTATCGTGCCATTGCCTGAAGCGGAGATTGTGGTGTCGGCAGGGCGCGGCATGAAAGGCCCCGAAAACTGGGGCATGGTGGAAGATTTGGCGATTACCCTGGGTGCTACCACGGCTTGTTCTCGCCCGGTAGCCGATGCACACTGGCGGCCTCACCACGAACATGTGGGACAAACAGGCATTGCTATTCGTCCAAATTTGTACATTGCCATCGGAATCAGCGGTGCCATCCAGCATTTGGCGGGGGTGAACAACTCGAAAGTTATTGTAGTCATAAACAAAGACCCCGAAGCGCCGTTCTTTAAAGCAGCAGATTATGGCGTGGTGGGCGACCTGTTTGAAGTCGTGCCAAGATTGAATGAGGCGCTTAAAAAGTTTAAATCTGAACACTAGATTATTTGAAGCGACAACATGATTAACGTGTTAAAAGTGACACTTTTTGAATAAGTGACACTTCTGCGCACCAATCACCAGTCAACCCTCCTTCGCGCTTCGCGCTACGGCGGGTAAACCAATCACCAAATCCCCAATTCAACAAATCACCCACAAAATGAGACGCATCGAACTCGAAATAGTGGCCCTCTCGCACAGCATGACCCAGTCGCACAATTACGCGGTGGTGTTGGGCGAACGCCGTGGCAAACGCCGCCTCCCGATTGTAATCGGAAGTTTTGAGGCACAGGCTATTGCAGTGGCCTTGGAGCGCATGGTGCCCAACCGCCCGCTCACGCACGACCTCTTCAAAAATGCTTTTGACACCTTCGATATCCAGTTGAAAGAGGTGATTATCAGTAACTTGCTCGATGGCATATTTTACGCTCGACTCGTGTGCATGAAGAATGGCGAGCTCTTCGAAATTGACTCGCGCACCTCGGATGCCATTGCAATGGCGGTGCGTTTTGAGTGCCCGATTTTTACCTACGATTTTATCCTCGAAGCTGCCGGGGTGATTCTGGAAGAACAGGAAGGCGGCGGATTCTCAGCCGTGCCTGCTACCTCGCTGCTGGACGACAACGCCATGGAAATCTGGCCAATGGATGCCCTGCGCGGAAGATTGCAAGAAGCGCTCGACAATGAGGAGTATGAAATGGCCG
>JANMME010000619.1:0-3776 GCA_031373015.1 Saprospiraceae bacterium | reverse complement strand
CTACCCGTTTTTACGGCAATTTAGCCCAGGGCGATGGCATAGAAGCCGCCTACAAAAGCGCCGCCAACTACGTAAAAGGCAGCAGCACGGAAACGCGCTTCCGCAACCTGGGCGAAATCCAAACCTGGCGAACCATTGGCTTTAGAGAAAAGGATTCCCTTGACGAGTTCCCCTGGGGGCTGTATGTGCGGGAGGAAGGAATTTTGCAAAACAAAAGTTGGTAGGCTTTTTCGGAAGCCTTGAAAAGCGAACCAGACAAAACCCCTATCCAAAACGCCGAAAAGATTTACAACATAGAAAAAATAGACACCGCCAACTTCTCCTGACCATGTCAACAGCAACCAATACATCGGGCAAGCAAAACATCGTCATCCAGCGCATCAGCGACAGCACGATCACGCTGAACGTGGACGGCGAAGTGCGAGAAATCCACAACCAGCTCGCCGAACTCAAGGCCCTGCTCCAAAACAAGCAGGCGCAAACGGTACAGTACGCCGACAAAATTTACAACATCGAACACATTGATGAGGCAAATTTTGGCTTCGTCACGGTCAAAAAGGCCTTCAACGAATACCTGACCAAAGCACTTATCGAGGCAATTCAAGAGGACTGTCCGCCCGCCAAGCGCTTTTTGGAAAAGGTATCTGCCATAGAAGATTGGGAGACACAGATGCGCATCAGCGACAAAGCCAAGGAAATCATCGCGTACAGTTTCGTGGGCGTTATTGGCATCCAATTGAGCAAACTGATGGCCATTGGCAAGGAAGACTTTTCGGAGGCCAAACAGCGCAAGTACATTGAAAAATGCCTGCACATCGCCAAAAGAAGCCTTGATCTGATCAATTTCGCACTGCTTTCCCGGCTCTGGGACGCCCAAAATGAACAGCCCCGGCAGTTTTCCAAGGACCAAAAAGCAGCCCTTTCCCATCACTTCGACCATCCCTTCGAGCCTTCCCTCGATGAACAGTTCCGGTTACTCGTAGTGCTGCACACCATCTTTTCCCAGAAAGAAAATGCCTTGGTTTTTCCGCTGCCGGAGTTGGAGAACTTCGGTACAGCACTGGAGGCCGACAGCACCCTAAGCCAGGTCTGCCGGACTTTGAAGGCCCTCAACGAAAAATTGGACAAGGCGCAATACGACCTGCTGGATTGTTTCGAAGCGGAAAAGCAATTGGCGGAATTGCTGGCGCAGTTCCACTTTTTGGTGCATTACAGCATGGCTTCCATGAAGCACATCGGCTACCGCCAAATCCGCGAAGCGGCCCCGCATTATCTACACCGCTACACCGCCCTGGGCATTGACAGCAAGGCCAATCTGGATGCAGAAAAAATCAACTACACACAGGAGCCAGGTCATACCGATGCCGTGCTGTTGTTCAGAGGCGAGGACTACCGGGACAGCATCAACCTCTCCCCATTTGTCATTGATTACAACGCGCTCACTTTCGAACAAGGCGCAAAAATCTGTTTCTTCCGGTCTTCCGATATCGCCGACGGAAGCCTCGATTATCTGTTCCTTATAGATAACAGCAGTATTAACATCCAAATGACCGGAACCTTGAAACCCGATACCGACTACAACGAACTGATGATGAGCAACGAAAAATGGAAAAACCTAAACCTGGACAACGTCGTACGCGATTTCCGGCTTGCCCGCCGGACTTTGCTGGGCGATGACGCGCTAAACTTTGACGATCTCTAACCCCGCCGCCCTCTATCATGCAAAAACGATATCCATTCAAATTTTTGGACGCCTACACCCGCGAAGACAGCGACATCTTCTTCGGGCGGGAGGAGGAAGTAAATGCCCTCTACGAAATGGCTTTCCAGACCGACCTGTTGCTTGTCTTCGGGGCCTCCGGCACGGGCAAAACCAGCCTCATCCAATGCGGACTGGCCAGCAGGTTCCAAAGCCACGACTGGCTGGCCCTCAATATCCGCCGGGGCAGCAACCTCAATGTCTCTTTTGAAAAAGCGCTGCGGGAAGCGGGTGGCACGCAAAGTGAGGGTGCGAGTTCAAGCCTGCCTGCCGGTAGGCAGGTCACCACCCCCACTTCACCCGAGCTCGACTGGCTCGACGAAGACTGGACTTCCGACACGCCCACAACCGCCATTTCCCAAAATCTATCGCCCCTGGCCCGAAGCCTCAAAGCCATTTATCTCCGACACTTCAAGCCCATTTACCTCATTTTTGACCAGTTCGAAGAACTCTACATCCTCGGCAGCAAGGCCGAACAAGATACTTTTATCGCAACCGTGCAGGAAATCCTGCGCGTGGAACAGCCCGTCAAGATCATCCTCAGCATCCGGGAGGAATACCTCGGCCACCTGTACGAATTCGAGCGGGAAGTGCCCCAACTACTCCGCAAAAAACTGCGGGTGGAGCCCATGCACCTTGATAAAGTGAAGACCGTCATCACCCGGGTGGGGACACTGCCCGAAGGCAATATCCGTCTGCAAGCGGCTAAAGAAGACGCCATTGCCACGAGTATTTTTGACAAAATAAAAGGCAAGGAAAAAACCCTAGCCATCGAACTGCCCTACCTGCAAGTATTCCTCGACAAACTCTACATACAAACCACCGGCGACGAAAGCCGACAAGCCGATGCCCTGTTCACGATGGCCGAACTGGAAAAAATGGGCGACATAGGTGACGTGCTGCGCGATTTCCTGGATGAGCAGGTGCTGAAAACCGCCCAAAAACTTCAACAGAAACCCGAAACCATCTGGCGCATCCTCTCCCCTTTTGTTACCCTGGAAGGCACCAAAGAACCCCTCTCGGAACAGGAACTCTGCCTGCGCCTATCCGACACTTTACCCGCCCTCGTCCGCAGTGCCCTCGAGTCCTTTTCGAATAGCCGCATCCTGCGCTTTACAGAACAGGAGCAACGCTACGAAATCGCCCACGACTCGCTGGCCAAACAGGTACACGCCAAGCGCAGCGATGAGGAAATAGCCCTCTTGGAGGTTCAGCGCCTCATCAAAAGCCAGGTAGCCTTGAAGGCCGAAACGCGAGAGTATTTTACGGAAAAACAGATGTTGTTTATCGAGCCTTATTTGCCAAAGCTCAGCTTAAATGAAGCGGAAAAAAGCCACCTGAGCGAAAGCGAAAAAGAGACAAATCGGCGAAAACGCAATCGGACAAGACGCAGCCAAATCACTTATGCTGCTATCCTTGCCGCATTTGTAATCATGGTGGGCCTGAGCTGGTGGGCAATCCAGAATCAACAGGATACCCAAAACGCCATTGAGAGGATTAAACTCAATCAAAAAATTAATACAGCAAATGAACTGAGAGACTACGGAGATAGATACTTGGCTTTACCCAAGAAGGAAGAAGCCAGAAAAACCTACCAAGCAGCGCTTGATACTCTGGGCGAACATAAAGATTTGGAACTCTATCAGGAGATCAAGCACAAAATCGACTCAATAAAATGAAAGCCCCTCTCTTTTTAAGCCTCTGCCTGCTCTGTTTTTCCAGTAGCGCCCTGCCTGCCCAAAATGGGCAAGAGACAGGATGCTCCGATTGTCCTCAATATGATGCCTTTATGAAGCAGGGCAGTATATTTTTGAAAGGCGAAATTTTCGACAAGGCGCTCACCGAATTTCAAGCCGCACAGGTAGCGGCCAGGATTTGCAAATGCAACAGCACAATCCCCTCCGAGTATATCCAAAAAGTATTTAAAGGCATCCAACAGCAAAAAGACGCGGCCATCGCGGCCCAAAAACGAGCTGAAAAGGCCGTGAAAAAAGCAAAAGAAGAAAAAGAGAATGCC
>JANMME010000569.1:0-5034 GCA_031373015.1 Saprospiraceae bacterium | reverse complement strand
TGCATTGATGAGCAACGTACTAAGGCTTCAAACCATTAAAACCCAATCAGATATGGGACGAGTGTATGCCGAAATCGAACTCATACGCACAGGCGATTTGAGCGCAGTCGCCGATGGCTACCTGCCTCCTGCCTTGGTAAGGCGAATGAAAGTCACAGTGCTTGTGGACAGTGGAGCAGATATGCTCGCCATCAACGCGCACATCAAAACCCAATTGAACCTACCCGTTATCCAAACCCGTGAGTGTAGCTTGGCTGATGGCAGCGTCGCTCTATTGGAAATCGTAGGCCCCGTTGATATTCGATTCGAGAACCGTGAGACTACTGTCCGCGCCATCGTATTACCCGGTGAGGCCGAGCCGCTCCTCGGTGCCATACCCATGGAAGATATGGACGTGATAATCATTCCTTACGAGAAGAAAATGATTCCTAACCCAAAGAATCCGAACTACTCCTACACCTCGCTGAAATAGAACATAATGGGTCGCAAATTACTCTTAGAACACGCCCTGGTCGAGGGCATCAACACCTACGAGGTGTACCGCAAAAATGGCGGCTACCGCTCCGTGGAAAAGGCGTTGAAAACCATGTCCCCAGAGGCTGTGGTGGAAGAAGTTAAAAAATCTGGTCTCCGTGGTCGAGGCGGCGCTGGCTTCCCGACCGGGATGAAATGGTCGTTCCTCGCTAAACCAGAAGGCGTACCGCGCTACCTGGTTTGTAATGCCGACGAGAGCGAACCCGGCACCTTCAAGGACCGCTACTTGATGGAGAAAATCCCGCACCTGCTCATCGAGGGCATGATTACTTCCTCGTATGCGCTGGGCGCGAACACCTCCTATATCTACATCCGGGGCGAGTATTCCTGGATTTTGTTCATCCTCGAAAGAGCCATCGCAGAGGCTTATGACAAGGGCTGGTTGGGCAAAAACATCCTTGGCTCGGGTTACGACCTTGACCTGTTTGTCAACATCGGCGCTGGCGCCTACATCTGCGGCGAAGAAACTGCACTTTTGGAAAGTCTTGAAGGCAAACGCGGCAATCCACGCATAAAACCGCCTTTCCCCGCCGTAAAAGGTCTCTGGCAGAGCCCCACTGTGGTCAACAACGTGGAAACCATCGCGGCAGTCGTCCCAATCGTCAACGACGGCGGCGATGAATACGCTAAAATCGGCATCGGGAAGAGCACAGGTACAAAACTCATTTCTGCGGGTGGAAATATCAACAAACCGGGTGTGTACGAAATTGAGATGAGCATTACCGTTGAGGAATTTCTCTACTCAGACGAGTGGTGCGGTGGCATCAAAAATGGCAAAAAACTCAAAGCCTGCGTTCCGGGCGGTTCGTCCGTACCCATCCTACCCCACTACCTCGTCTGCAAAACGGCGGCAGGCGAAGACCGCTTGATGACATACGAAAGTCTTGCCGACGGCGGTTTTGCCACAGGTTCGATGCTCGGTTCCGGCGGTTTTATCGTGTACGACGAAGACCAGTGCATCGTGCGGAATACTTGGAATTTTGCCCGTTTCTACGCCCACGAGTCCTGCGGACAATGCTCCCCCTGCCGCGAAGGCACGGGATGGATGGAAAAAGTGCTGCACCGTATGGAAAATGGGGCTGGCAAGATGAGCGATATTGACCTGCTGGTAGATGTAGCGAAGAAAATAGAAGGCAATACGATTTGTCCACTGGGTGATGCGGCGGCCTGGCCAGTGAGCGCGGCAATCCGGCATTTTCGGGAGGAGTTTGAGTGGCACGTGAACGAGCCGAGGTTGTGTATGGAAAGGAATTATGGGTTGGTGGGGGAGCCTGTGGCGGAGGCCGTTTAAATTTTTGAAAAATGATCACCGAAATTAACATCAAGAACTTTAAATCCATAGTTGATTTGACGCTGCCGCTGTCGAATATCAATGTGTTTATCGGCGAGAATGGGTGTGGGAAGTCTAATATTTTGGAGGCAGTGGGGTTTGCCTGTGCTGTAAATATGCCTTTCAGTGCAGTCTATGATCAAGTTGGGATATCCAAAGATATTATTGGAACTGGGCAAATCCATTCAGCCAAACTGTCTCACATCGGAATTCGGGGGGCAAAGCCCTCGCTCATTTTCAACTCCTTTGCAGGGAAAAAAAGCACCAATGGGACTGTTGTCAAATTCGGTTTTTCGGGCTTAGGGCTGACTTTCGAGATTAAAGTCTTTGAGCCCAACGATGTTTTCCCCAAATGGATAGTCCAGGTCGCCGAAGATTTTATCCCATGGGAAATCCTAAGTGTCACCCAAAAGGCAGAGCGATTGAACATGCCGGAAGCACTGTCTGAGTATTTGATCTACACGCTCAACACCGCTGCGCTTCGCGGCCTCTCGAACGACAGTTTGGCAGAGCCCGTGGGCATCAACGGCGAGAACCTCGACGTACTGATTTCTACTTTTACCAATGGAGAATTGGCAGAACTAAAAGAGAACGCCCAGTTTATTGACTGGTTGGACGATGTGCTGATAGACAAAAAGGACGAGTTGAAATTTCAAGGCTATAAACCCGGCAGGGGGAAATCGCTGTTGTATTTCCGGGACAAGTACATGATGCGGCAGAACAACATCTTTTCTGCGGAAAATGCCAACGAGGGAATTTTGCACGTCCTGTTTTACATCGCGCTGCTGACGAGCGACAGGACACCCGGTTTTTTTGCCATTGACAACATCGAAAACTGCCTGAACCCCAAGTTATGCAGGACTTTGATGAAAAAAATATCCAGCCTTGCCGTTTCAAAAAACAAACAAGCACTCATCACCACCCATAACCCGGCTGTATTGGACGGATTAAACCTCCACGACGACCGCCAACGGCTTTTTGTGGTAAAACGCAATGACGAAGGCCATACCCAAATTGAGCGTATCAAATTAAAGCCCGAAACCAACGGTGAGCAACTAAAACTCTCGGAAATGTGGACGCGGGGTCATCTCGGCGGCTTGCCAACCAATTTTTAAACTGGCAACGCATGCGAACAGGAATTATAGCCGAAGGCAAAAGCGACTTGGCCGTCATCACCAACATCCTAAAAGGAGTGTTGGACATTGATCGCAGCGACATCCAGTACTTGGTGCCGGAGTTGGAGTACGATGAGACCGATTTGGCACAGATGCGGATACAGCAGTTCAGCAACTGGACCATCGTGAAAAAGCGCAGCAAGGAGGGTGCTGTGGTGAAGCATTTTTTTGAAGGCATTGACGACCAAAGATTTCTGGTCATTCATATTGACAGCGCAGAGCGATTAGAGGTCGGTTTTGAAGTTGCTGAACCGAGGAAAGAAGCTGTGCCGGGGTATGTTCAGCAAGTGAGAGAAGCCGTAGTTTTGAAATTGAAAGAATGGCTCTGCGAAAACTTTAACGAACGGACGGCTTTTGCCGTAGCCGTTGAAGAAACCGAAGCATGGCTAATACCGATTTTTGATGCCAACATTTCGGAGACTGGCTTTTACCTTGCCCCCAAAGAAAAACTGCTCGGGCTGCTCAACCGCCCCAATGCGATGAATGATAAAGACCGAAAAAGGCTGTTCCAGATGGACGAGTTTGATAAGTTTTGGGAATTGTCGCGCTACCTTCGGAAAGGGAAGGATTTGAAAAAGTATGCCGAGCCGAACGAGAGTTTGAAGTTGTTTTGCACTGACTTAGAGGTGTTTCGAGGCGGGGCAACTGGCTGACCAAAAATGATTTTGAAGTGACTTCCTACTTGTTTAACGCACCACCCTGAAACCTGAAATTGAAAATTAAAAAACACAAGCTATGACCGAGCAACTCATCCTCCGCGAACTGCTTACGTTGCCAGAAGCGCAGCAGAATGAGGTCTTGCAGTTCATTCAGTTTTTAAAATGGAAACAAAGGCTGCAAGAAGGTGATGTCATTGATGGAGAGATTTCGGTAGAGACCGACCCTTTTGCTTCTATGGATTTGATTTATGAAAAGGACATCCAAGCACTTGAAAACATTGCAGGTGTAAAAATTAAACGATAGACAGTGACACTCACCGACATCAAAAACAAACTCACCGCCCTGAAACCTGAACTGCATGAGCGGTTCGGCGTGTCTGAGATTGGTGTATTTGGGTCGTGGGTACGGGGAGAAGAGAAGAAAACGAGCGATATTGACATGCTGGTGAGTTTTGATCGCCGAGTGGATTTGTTTGACTTGATGGAATTGGAGGAATTCTTGCAAGAAATCTTTCAATGCAAAATTGACCTTGCGTTGAAACGCAGTTTGAAACCGTTGATAGGGAAACATATTTTAGCCGAAGTCGAGTACCTATGAAACGAGAAATTGGTGATTTTTTAAACGACATACTCGTATCCGCTGAACGCGCTGAACGTTTTCTGGGCGATAAAAATTCAGAAGAACTGAAAGAAGACTCTGCTGAAGGGATTGCAATTGTGAGATGTCTTGAGATTATTGGCGAAGCAGTCAAAAAAATACCGGACGAGGTGCGCGAGAACTATCCCGAACTTCCATGGAAACGTTGGGCGGGCATGCGCGACAAACTGATACATGACTACTGGAGCATTGATATGGAGATTGTTTATGAATCGGTAAAATTGCGTTTGCCATTGCTAAAAAAAGTTGTTCAGAAAATGTTGGAGGATTTAAATAATAAGCCATGAAACGAAATGGCCATAACCGATACCAAAATGATTTGGCAGCAATTATAAAATGAGCAAAGAACACCTCACATACTTCAAGGTCGAAAACTTCAAACGTTTCGACTCGCTTGAATTGACCGACATCGGGCAGTTCAACCTTGTTGTGGGGGATAATAATGTGGGGAAGACAAGTGTGTTGGAGGCGTTACTTTTTGATACAAGTAGGAAAAAATGTCTGTCAAATCTACACAAAACTCTGTTTCTGAAGGGATTGAATATCCGACCAAAAATGGTTTATGGGCCGAAGGGAGAGGTTATTGAGGTTCAGTATCCTGAGGAGAATTTTTTTGGGTATCTTTCAAAAGACGTGAAAAAAAAGACCCTGTTTACTGCTAGCAACCAAAGGGACTGG
>JANMME010000565.1:0-8466 GCA_031373015.1 Saprospiraceae bacterium | reverse complement strand
CGGTCACGCCGTCGGCCGAGGCTTTCACGTCGAGCTTTCCGCCCTGCACGGTCTTCCCTCTAACTCAGCCACAGGCTTTTTAAGGGTAAAAACCGATCTCCCCGCCGCGCCTGTGGTCTTTTGACCCTGCGCCACTTCGGTGGACACCCAAGACCAGCACCGGTCAATATTTTTTAGATCAATTGCCATGGAGCGGAGGTAGGGAAACGTCAGGATGAGTAAAAAAAGTTTGGTCCTTTTTCTAGATGCTCACCGAAGTGGCGCTGGGTCAAAAGACCCAAGCGCGGCGGAAGCCACCTATACCTGTCGGGAGGCCTTGCTTTTTTCACTCCTCCTCTTCGTGCGGAGCATATTCCCACATATCCTCTTCACCGGGCATCTCAAACGATTCCGATGTCCCGGGCATTCCAAACGACTCGAGGTCACTAGGTATGTTCTTTTGAATCATCTTCACCAATTTCGTGAGAATATCGGCGTAGTCCGGCGCTGTTGCATAGCCGGCTTTTGCTACTTCTTGGAGAAACCGAATGGGGTCGCTCGCATTCGCCATAGCCACAGCATACCGTGGGTTTTGGAGGAAAAACTGGGCGTGGTCTTTAAAACTCCCTGCCGGGCTGTCGTACTTTCTGAACCAATCTTTCACGACGTACTTCCAGCGTTTGCGCCGTTCGTTCCAGGTCACAGAAATCACCTCCGGGAATAAGTTTTTTTGGTCAGGGCTTTTCAGGTACTCTGTAGTAACGAGCAGCTGGCCCTTGCCTGTTTTGCCTTTATCGCTGTCCTTAATGCCAAAAAACATGTTGCCAACGGCGCGTTCGCCCCAGCCGCTTTCCAGTGCGGCTTGTGCTAAAATGGCCAAAGCGCTAATGCGCGTGGTGGCCTGTGCCTCTTGGGCAAAAGGAAGATAGGTGCTTACAAAGTTCTTGGGTAGCATGAGTGAAAGATGGGTTTTAAAATACGCACAAAGAAAGCGGAGTAGCAGTTAAAACGCAATAAAATTTAAAAAAAATCAGCATGCACCTTGTTGGAATTTTTCCGGGGTTGTGTCAAAAGTCGGAGAAGGATACATCTTGGTCTTGGGAGCAAAATTTAATTTGTTGCAATCTCGAACTTCCCGAAAGTTTTAAACTTTCGGGAAGTTAAATTTCGCGAAGACAAAACATAGTTTTGCAAAAAAATCGAACATTCACATCTTTTGACTTTTGACACAACCCCATTCTTCCGCCTTTGTCTTGTTGCCCAATGCGTCCGACCCGGCTAGAAATGGGAGTAGAAAGGCCCCAAGCGTTAAAGTTTTAGAACTTTAACAGTCAATGCCATGGTTGGGTATGAGTTCAGGGTTAACTTCGTGTTTACAATACATTTCTTTTTTGGCAGTTACTTTGTAACATCGTAACGTTCAAATCTACAAACGTTCGCAAACACGGACAAACTAACAAACCTGCTTCATCATGAAGAATCTGATTTTCTTTCTGTTCCTGACCCCTGCCATTGCTTTTGCCAACAACACGCAAGGCACTCCCGCTTTGGAAGCCATCTCCACTGCGTTGAGCACCGGGGATGTGGACGGCCTCTCGAAATACTTTGCTGACAACGTGGAAATTTCCATCCAGGACAAAGAGCAAGTGTACTCGAAAGCCAAAGCTGCTGATGTGCTCAAAGGTTTTTTTGATGCCGCCAAGCCTAAAGCCTTTGCCCAGGTTCACAAAGGCCAAAGCCGCGAAAACAGCGATCAGTATTGCATCGGAAACCTGACTGCTACCGCTGGAAACTACCGCGTTTACCTTTATTTAAAAGTCAACGGCTCTAGTGTCAGCATTCAGGAAATGCGCTTTGACAAAGAATAAAAAGGGTTTTTACCTCCTTAACTCCCTAGACGGCTTCGGGCTTTGCGCCCGCAGCCGTTTTTGTTTTCCCATATTATCGCTCCACTTCCCCCTTCCTAGTCAAATTTCGTCGGGAAAAACCTACCTTTGCAACCCCTTTTAACCAATCCTTGTAGCGTTTGAAAGTCAACGAGTTGTGCGCTTTTCAAAACCGATATCTTTCCACTAATCGCATCCCGCGCTGTGAAACGAGTCCAATTGGCCGCCGTCGAGGCTGGCTTCAATCACGATAATCTTGTCTTGCTGGCCGAAAAAGACCATCTCGACGCGCTCGACGCGCTGCTTGCGTCGGGCGAACTGGCCTTTCTCCGCCAGTCTGCTCCGCACGATGTGTCGAGTTTTTCTTTCCCTAGAGCCAACGGGATCGTTTTTGTAAGGATTTTTAAACCCGAAAAAGACCCTTTCATAGCGCTCGAAGATGCACGTTTGGCCGGCAACGAACTTTTGAGCGAACTCCGGCGATACAAAATCGAGTCGGTCGGCATTCAGAACTTGTGCGCTGAAAACCGCGCTCTCGCCTTTGCCGAGGGTCTGGCGCTGGGCAGTTATCAATTCCTGAAATATTTCACGAAGCCCGCCGAAAAAGCCCTGCAAGAAATCCGACTTGCGCCCGAATCGGCCCATCCCAGCGAGATTGCTGAAGCCAATGCCCTCCTGGAAGCGGTATTTCTCACCCGCGATCTGGTAAACGAACCACATTCGCATTTCAACTCCATTCAACTTGGGGATGCCGTGGAATTGGCCGCCAAGGAATTTGGCTTTGAAGCCGACATATTTGGCAAAGAAAAAATAGAAGCCCTCAAAATGGGCGGCCTTTTGGCCGTGAACCGCGCCAGCCAAATCCCCCCGCGTTTTTGCGTGTTGGAATGGAAACCAGCAGATGCAAAAAACACCCAGCCCGTGGTACTCATCGGAAAAGGGGTGGTGTACGACACTGGTGGCCTCAGCCTTAAGCCCAGCGAAGCGATGGACTACATGAAGTGCGACATGGCCGGAGCAGCCACAGTGGTGGGAGCATTGGCGGTAGCTGCAAGAACAAAACTTCCCATCCACCTTATTGGCCTCATCCCTGCTACCGACAATAAAATCGGCGAGAACGCGCTTGCCCCCGGCGATATCATCACCATGGGTTCGGGCAAAACGGTAGAAGTAGTGAACACCGATGCAGAAGGCCGAATCATTCTCGCAGATGCACTCCATTTCGCAAAAAAATACGATCCCTTGCTAGTGCTTGACTTTGCCACGCTCACCGGATCTGCCGTGCGAGCGTTGGGCACCCAAGCCATCTGTTACATGGGCACTGCTTCCAAAGCCGTAAAAAGCACCTTGGAAGAATGTGGCTTTGCCACCTATGAGCGGCTCGTGGAACTCCCGCTCTGGAAAGAATTTGGCGACGAACTCAAAAGCAACATCGCGGACTTCAAGAACCTCGGCTCTTCCAATGCAGGGATGATCACGGCGGGCAAATTCCTAGAAAACTTTGTAGATTACCCTTGGCTTCACCTAGACATCGCAGGGCCGGCTTACTTGCGCGTTGCCAACGGCTATCGCACCAAGGAAGGTACTGGGGTGGGCGTTAGGCTTTTGTATAATTTTTTGAAAAAGATGAATACGCTCTAAAGCATGCTCCAACATTATCCAGATCGCCTAAACTCGCTTTTGCAGCCCCAACAGCACGGCCACTATTCCGTGCTAGACTTATTTGCAGGTTGCGGAGGGCTTTCGTTAGGTTTTGAGGCACAAGGGTTTGCGGTTACGGGGTATGAAATGGATGAAAAAGCAGTCGAGACATATAACCATAACCTTGTGGGGCGCTGTTTCTCAGAAAAACTGACTGAAAATACATCTTTCAATCAAATCTATGATGTAGTAATAGGAGGGCCTCCCTGCCAACCCTTCAGTGTTGGCGGTCACCAAAAAGGATTGAATGACGAACGTAACGGCTTTCCCGCTTTTTTGGCAGCGATAGACCAAATCAAGCCCAAACTTTGGATGTTTGAGAATGTCAGAGGGATGCTTTATTCAAACAAATGGTACCTTGATGAAATAATCGCTAAATTGCGAGAGATGGGTTATCGCATAGAATATCGATTGCTAAACGCAGTGAAATATGGTGTGCCACAAAACAGAGAGCGTCTTTTTGTGGTAGGCCACAATGGACATTTTTTATTCCCACGCCAAGATAGTCGCCTTTTTATGGTTGAGGACGCAATCGGTGATCTAATAGAAGAAACAAAAGACGAGAGCAAAATTCTGACTCCTTCGATGGATCGATATGTTGCGAATTATGAGCGAGCCTCGGCTTGTGTTAATCCGCGTGATCTTTACTTGAACAAACCTGCCCGAACATTGACTTGCCGCAATATTGCTGCACCTACTGGCGATATGCAGCGTGTCAAACTAAAAGATGGGCGACGGCGACGCATCAGCATCAGAGAATCTGCCCGCTTGCAAAGTTTCCCTGACTGGTTTGAATTTCACGGTACAGAAACGAATCAATATTATCAGATTGGAAATGCGGTGCCCCCTATGTTGGCTTACCATTTAGCAGGTTCGATCAAATCTTATCTGTCTGATCAAAATGGAGGCCCACTACAAAACGCTCTTGAAGGCCATTCCCAAATGTCTGGCTATCAAGCCACCCTGTTTTGACAATGAGTTATCTCAGCAAATCAAAAAAATCATCTCGTGTTGTGAGGTTGATCGAGCAGACAATTGCAGTGCTGGATGCACTCGGTATTCCAGTTGAGAGCAAGACTTCAAGAGCATTGGAAAAAATGGCAATGGCGTTTTTAGCGGTAGCAGGCGTGAAAAATACTTGGAAGGAAGCACAAGGAATTTCTGAAGGACGAATCTTAAAAACTCGAGAGATCATTGCTTTTATCAATGCAAATTTTGAGGAAAGTATATCAAGCGGTTCTTATGACGACATCCGCCGTAAGGATTTAAAATTGCCAGTTTTGGCCGGATTAATAACAAAAGCCGCTGCCAACCCGAATGCTGCGACCAATGACCCAACTAGAGGCTATGCCTTAACGCCTGAATTGACGTTATTACTTCATCAATTTGATACTGACCGATGGGCAGCACAATTGGACAGATTTACCAAACTTAACACAAACCTTCGTGACGCACTGAACCGTACCCGAGCCTTTGAAAAAGTAGCCGTTACTTTGCCTGATGGGGTGCAGCTCCTCTTTTCGCCGGGGCAGCACAACCTGTTGCAAAAATATGTTGTTGAAGAGTTCTTGCCCCGCTTTGGACGGGGTTGCCAAGTGCTTTATGTGGGTGATACGGCAGACAAGTTCTTGTTTATGGATCGCGCAGCGTTGGATTCACTGCGTTTTTTTGATTTGTTGCATGACGAACTCCCTGACATCATTGCTTATGATCCTTCAAACAACTGGCTTTTCTTAATCGAAGCAGTACACAGCAGCGGCACGATCAGCGAAGTCCGGATGCTCGAATTGAAACGCTTAACGCAAGTATGCACCGCAGAAATTATTTTTGTCACAGCCTTTTTGACTAAATTTGATTTTAGAAAATGGGCAACAGACATCGCTTGGGAAACCGAAGTTTGGATAGCTGATAACCCGGATCACTTAATTCATTTCAACGGGGATAAATTTCTAGGGCCACGTAAATCTTAATTCTAAAAGAACACCAGCAAAGATGAGCACCATAACAATCGGAATATCCTGCGGCGACATCAATGGCATTGGCCTTGAGGTCATTCTCAAATCCATCGGCCTTAAAAACATTGGGAAAAAGTTCAAGACCGTCGTGTACGGCAGCACCAAGGTCATCGCGTATCACAAGAACATTATTACGGAAGAGAACATCCAGTTTTATTCCATTGATACCCCAGCTGAGGCGCAGGCTGAGCGCATCAATGTGATCAATTGCTGGCCCGATAATGTGAACATCACCCTTGGAAAGCCCGATAAAGTGGGCGGCGAATGCGCTCAGAAGGCCCTCGAACGTGCGGTGAAAGACCTCAAGGCAGGTGAAATAGACGCGCTCGTGACCGCACCTATCAACAAAAAAGCCATGCAGTTGGCCGGCTTCCCGTTTGTGGGCCACACGGAATTCATCACCACAGCTTTCAAAGTCAAAGACTCGCTTATGCTCATGGTATCCGATTCACTGCGCGTCGGCCTGGTCACCAACCACCTCCCTTTGCGCGAAGTAGCGGCCGCTGTCACCCGAGAAAAGGTATTGCGTAAAATCCTCATCATGGCCGAAACGCTCCGCATTGATTTCAATATCGAGCGGCCCACCATCGCCGTGCTGGGGCTAAACCCTCATGCGAGCGACGAAGGCGCTATTGGCGATGAAGACGACAAAATCGTGCGCCCCGCCATCGAGGATGCCAAGGCAAAAGGGGTCATGGCTTTTGGCCCTTATCCCGCCGATGGATTTTTTGGTTCGGGGCAATACCACAAATTCGACGGCATCCTGGCCATGTACCACGACCAAGGGTTGGTGCCTTTCAAGGCGCTTTCCTTTGGAGCTGGCGTCAACTACACCGCAGGTTTACCCGCCGTGCGCACTTCGCCCGATCACGGTACCGCCTACGACATTGCCGGCAAAGGCGAAGCCGAGGAGACTTCCATGATAAAAGCGATTTACCTTGCCGCAGAGATCGTGCGCAACCGCGTCGAGTACCTCGATATGCACGCCAACTCGCTCGAACGCCGCAAACAAAAATCAATAATCACTGAAACAGGCGAAGAAGTGGAGGAGGAAAATGTAATTCCGGAAGAATAAGGACTTTAGAAGTTTGACTTTGGACTTGCGCCCACCGCGCTTGGGTGTTTTCATCTGGCGCACTGCGAACAGGATACTAAGCCAAGCAACATCACCAATTCCCCAAATCCCCAATTCCACAAATCACCAATTCCACAAATCACCAACTCACATTGACCACATTAAAAAATTATGCAGCATATTTTAGGAATTGACGTGGGCGCATCTGGCATAAAAGGTGCCGTGGTAGATGTAGCGAGCGGAAAATTGCAAGGTGAACGCTTTAGGGTGCCCACTCCACAACCTTCCACCCCAAAAGCCATGTCCGGAGCTTTTTCGGAGATCGTTGAGTTTTTCAACTACAAAGGCCCCGTGGGTTGTGGTTTCCCGAGCATTGTCAAAAACGGTGTGTCCAATTCAGCTGCCAACATTGACAAAAGTTGGGTGGGCACCAATATTGAAAAAGTGTTTGGAGAAGCATGCGGTTGCCCCGTTTTTGCTACCAATGATGCCGATGCGGCCGGCGTGGCCGAAATGCGCCACGGGAAAGGCCGAGGCGAAAAGGGGCTGGTGATACTCATTACCATCGGGACGGGATTGGGCTCTGCGCTTTTTTACAAAGGAGAATTGATACCCAATACAGAACTCGGACATGTACTTTGGAAACACGGAAAATCGGCCGAAGCATGGTGCTCCTCCGGTGCCCGGGCTCGCCTCAAAATTAGCCGAAGGGAGTGGGCCGATCGCTTCAACGAATACTTGAACCACTTAGAATTGCTCTTTTCGCCCGATCTATTCATCCTGGGCGGCGGGGAAAGCAAATTTTTTGATCAATACAAACATCAACTAATCACTCAGGCCCGCGTTGTACCGGCCAAACTCCTCAACAACGCAGGAATCATCGGCGCCGCAGACTATGCGCATGAAGCGATGAAGTGATAGAGTGATGAAGTGATAAGAAGCCCCTCCATTCACTTCATCGCCCAATCACTTCATCGCCCAATCACTTCATCACTTTATACCCATGGCACTCGTTGTTCTCGAAGGAATGCGCTTTCATGCTTTTCATGGGGTTTACCCAGAGGAGCAGTTGCTCGGCACCGAATATGTAGTGAATGTGGAAGTGCAAACAGGGATCGCCTTGGCAGCTTCAACAGACAGCCTCGAGCAAGCTACCGTGAACTACGAAACGGTGTTTCAAATCTGCATGGCTGAAATGGCACAGCCGCGCAAGCTTTTGGAAACCGTGGTCACAAACATAATCCAGCGCATGAAACGCCAATTCCCACAAATGATGGGGATAAAAGTGCAAGTGCGCAAACTCAATCCTCCCATCAGCACCAAGATGCGGGCGATGGAAAACACCGAAAAACACCAAGCTATTGGCGGTCGTGTAGAAGCGGCGTGGGTACAAGACGAAGCTGAGTTTGTCACCATCTGCCCCCGCTGCAAAATGCCATTCCTATGCTACGCTGACGACACCTGCTGGTGCAAAGCATTGAACAACATTCACCCCGCAACCCAAGAGACCCTTAAACGTCAATTCGGCACCACCTGCCTCTGCCCAAGTTGCCTGAAACTATACGCAGGATAATCGTTCGACGACAAATCTGTGCTTTTAACTTGTCATTTGTTGTCGAACGTTTTTACAAACGTTCCAAATGGCTACTTTTGCGGCTTTACCCGCCATAGCCCGCTTAGGGCGAAGGCGGGTCACAATTTACCTAATCCACCCGCCTTCGCCCTAAACGGGCTATGGCGGGCAAACAATCCACCCGCCTTCGCCCTAAACGGGCTATGGCGGGTAAACAATCCACCCGCCTTCGCCCTA
>JANMME010000542.1:0-3838 GCA_031373015.1 Saprospiraceae bacterium | reverse complement strand
ATTCCAAATTCAATTAATCCCACCTTGCTCTATAGGAGTTGCCTTTAAAATAATATCCGATTAATATGTCCCCTAAACTTCTTTCTGGAATATTTTGAAGAAGAATCTCAGATCTAAATAAATTGCTTGCTTTGCCTAATTTCCAGGATGGTATTCTTGGGAAAATATGATGAATGAGGTGTGAGTCACCAATTGAATAATAAAAAAATATTCTGAGAAAGGAAGTGGTCCTAAAATAGGCTGAACAATGAAATGAATTATTTATATCAGTTTCTGAATGCTGGCAAGCATATTTAAAGGAGTAAATGAAAGGAGTGAAAATAATAAAAGGTATTAAATAACCTTTCAAAATAATAGATGGCCAAAAATAGGCTGAAAAAGAAAGTCCAAGTATCCAGATCAAGTGGAAACAATATTCAATTCTTTTTGCCTTCTTTAATATCAATGGTTCTTTCCAGGTTTGGTTTACTTGTGGAATATTTTTGCTCCTTAACGCTCCTACTTGTAAAAATAACAGGCCAATAAAAGTTAAACATAGCCAACGCTTCCATACCTTATCTAATTCAGTAAGTTTTTCTTCGTATAAATCGTAACCTATATGTAAATGATGATCCTCGTGACGTAGAAACATAAAGTAAGGATTTAATTGTGGTAATGATATTAAAATGCCTAATATAAATGATCTTTTTGGCCCTCCAAATTGCCGATGCATGAACAGGTCATGTCTGATTCCATAAAACATAATCGAGACAATTATGGATTGAATAAATGCAATAAAAACCCATAAAATGCTAAAATCAATGGTTGCAAGTATATACCAACTGCTAATAAATAATGACAAAGAAAGAACAACAATAATAATATCAATCCACGTATTTCCCTTATGTAATTCACGGATTTTTTTAATCCCGAATTTTTGAGATAAGATTGTTGCAGGCGTTTTGACGTCCCAATTTACTTTAGGACTTTCATTGTGTTCATTAACTATTCCTGAAATTTGATACCAGGAGCTTATCGAAGATTCAGTAGAGCTTTTTAAAATCATTTCACTTATTTTTCAGAACGATAAATTGCCGCATGATATGTTAGAGTGTGTCTGAAAAATACTCACCGTGCTGAAAATGCATCTTTTGGAATCCGTCTTGCGTGTCTTTTTCGGCCAATAGGACACCGCTATTTCCCGAAAAAGATACACTTACCCAGAACCCCAAAACTGCATTTTCATCTACGGCAGTATATTTCAGACACACTCTAGTCGGCATTTAGTATACTTTTTGGGCGTTTAATATTTGAACATCAAACATTAAATTCTTTTCTTTAGGAAAAACTACAATTGGATTATGATTTTTTGCATCTTCTGAGTCAATTGTTGTAAAAGTCATAATTAGTATCTCTTCATCCACTTTAATAAGATGAGCTGAAGGTCCATTTAGACAAATTGCGCCTGATCCTGATTGACCTCTGAGAGCATATGTCTCAAGTCGGGCCCCACTGTTCATACCTGTAATTAAGACCTTTTCATAAGGTACAATATTAGCGGCATCTAACAAATCTCCGTCAATGGTTATACTTCCAAAATAATCCAACTCTGCTTCTGTAACTACGGCGCGGTGGATCTTTGATTTTAAGACACTAATTTTCTGGTTCATTTTTTTGAACATAATTTTTCAAAATGTCATAATATAAGAAATATCTCTTCTCATTATCCAGGATTGCTTCATCTATAACAATCCACCCCCAACGCTTGTAGGTTTCCAAAGGTTTAATAGCACAAGTAGAAAACAATCCATGATATCCTTTGTCAAACATAAAGGGGATACAACAACCTCGAAGAAAAAACCTATCTAGTCTTATACCGTTTGTTCGGTTTAATTCACCTGTAAATATTGTTAAAATCTCCGCATAATTTATAGCTTTATCTTGGGGTGGTTTGAAACCAAATTCTGAAAATTGAGATATTTCGTTATTGAGATTGGCTGCAACTGCACATTTAATGTTATTCTTAGAATCTCTCCAAGTCATAATATTTATATCTTTATAAGGAATCTTTGTTTTAAGCCGATTGTTTTTAAAATCCCAAATCCAAATTTTCCTTATTAATCGATTGTTTTCAATATTTACAAATGCTTTGAAAAATGATTCTTCAAAATCAATTATTTCGCTTTCATTTGTTGTTTTTATTTCCGTGAAATTTTCTAATTCTAACATATTTTGTAACTGGTTAGAGTGAATTGGTTTTGTGAGTCAGGATCAAGAAAAGTTTAGTTTTACGGTTCAAATGGAATTGCCAAAGGATATAGCAAGTTGCCATCAACTGATAAAAGATTTGGTTTCAGTTGTGGAGCGTCTAACGCTCCGGGTGAAAGAATTGGAGTCTCAATTGCATCAGAACAGCCGTAACTCAAGTTATCCATCGTCGATGGACAAGCATAAGATCAAGCCGGCCTTTCCACGCCTCAAGGGGGGCAAGGTCGGAGGGAAAAAAGGCCATGATGGCGGTACGCTTAAGATGGTTTCAGAGCCAGACGTGGTAAAAAAGCACACAGTTGAAGTATGTGCCCGATGTGGTCAGATACATAGTGCAGAATCTTTGGTTCTCCGCGCCCGTCGGCAGGTGTTCGACATACCCCCGTCCCGGATCGAAGTGACAGAGCACCAGGTTTTGGACTGGGTTTGCAGCGGCTGTAAATCCCTGAACCAAGGCCAATTCCCGCAAGGCGTCTGCTCCAACGTGCAATACGGTTTTCGGCTGGTGGCGATGAGCGCGTTGTTCAACAACGGCTACAACATCCCGCGCAACAAGGTTCAGTCGATCTTCAAAGACCTGTACGGGGTGATGCTCAACGAGCAGACCCTACAAGCCCAGAACGAATTTACCTACGCCTGTTTAGATCAAGACGAGGCGCACATCAAATCAAAATTGCTCCAAAGCCAAGTCGTTCACTATGACGAAACAGGGTTTTATGTAGGCAAAGACCGTTTTTGGGAACATGTGGCAAGCAATGAGCGCTACACCGCTCTGTTTGTACACCCAAAACGAGGAACAGCGGCCCACGAAGCCCACATTTCCATATTGCCCTCCTATCAAAACTGGGCAGTCCACGATTGTTGGCCCGCTTATTTCAACTTTACAGGGTGCCGGCATGCCGTTTGCGGCGCGCACCTGCTCCGGAAATTCACCGCCCTTGTAGAATCGGGCAGCAAATGGGCCCAGCATTTCCATGCCTTTTTAATGGACCTGTACGAACGTTCTGACAAAGGCAAGGCAACAATTCTGACAAACGAACGATCCGAAGTACTGCTCAAATACCAAAATTTGCTCGAACAAGCCGACAAAGAAGAGCCGCTGCCGACCCAAAAACCGCGCGGAAAACCCAAGAAAACCAAGGGCCGAAACCTGCTCGACAGACTGACCAAATATCAGGATGCAGTACTGGCTTTCGCATTCCATGCCGAAGTGCCCTTCTCCAACAATCAGGCAGAAAGGGACATCAGGCCCACCAAGACCAAAATGAAGGTCAGCGGCTGCTTCCGAACACAGTATGGGGCGGAAATCTATGCCCGTATCCAATCCTTTATCTCTACCGTCCGAAAACTCCAATTCAATCCTTTCAATGAACTTTATACCGTGTTATCTGGCGGTATCCCAGAGTATCGGGTCGCCAGTGGCTAACCAGTTACATTTTTTTAATGTTACAGCGAACGGTTGCTTCCTTGCATACTGCCGCGTTTAGCGAGTAGTTGGCAAGGAAGCCATAGTTCGCTGTTTTTTTATTATCAATACCTTACGTTGCCTTTTGGCTTGCGTCCATTTGCGCGTTCATATTCCTTGATATGA
>JANMME010000503.1:0-10118 GCA_031373015.1 Saprospiraceae bacterium | reverse complement strand
TAAACAGCGAAGGGCATACCGCAAATGGCAAAGAGAAAAAAGTGGAGACCCAGGCCGAAATCCGTAAAAAAGTCAAAAACATCTCGACACCGCTGCAACTGCACATCTTCGATGTGGACGACTATACGATGAAAATCAAGGAGACCCTGCTTTCCTTGGATTTGAACACGATGACGCCTATGGATGCGTTGTGGAAGTTGAACGAATTGGTGAAGATTGCGGGGAAGAAATGAGAAGTATAGACTATTTTTGTACAAAAATTGAGCATTGCCATGCCTGAACAGACTGTACAACAACCGTTTAGCAACCTGCAATTAGAATTGCTGAGTCTTTATGCTCGTAATATTTCGGACGAAGAACTGCTGCAAATCAGGGATATGTTGGCTCGTTTTTTTGCCGACCGTGCCACCAAACGCGCCAATGAAGTGTGGCAAGAAAAAGGCTTTGACGCAAAAGAGATTTTGAAAAAGCATCGTCGCACTCCATATCGTCGCGTTCCAGCATGAAAGTCGTTTTGGACACAAACGTTTTGTTTGTCTCGGTTTCTGAGTTTTCGCAATACTACCCGATATATCGGGCCTTGAAAGACAAAGCGTACGAGTTGGTGGTGACGACCGATATTATGCTTGAATACGACGAAGTTATAGCTGACGAGATGGGTGCAGAAGTAGCCGAAGATTTGTTGGCCTTTCTTGCCCATGCCTCTAACGTTCACAAAATCAACAAGTACTACTACTGGAACTTGATTACAGCCGACCCAGACGATGATAAATTTGTAGACGCAGCAGTAGCTGGGAATGCCGATTTTATTGTCACCGATGACCGACATTTTCGGGTTTTGAAAAAAATCGCTTTCCCGAAAGTCAAAGTAATTTCTACAGATGAGTTTTTGGAAATGGTGCAAAAAAGGTTGGTTTTATGAACTTGGCTTTTGCAAACAAGGATAAAGCTAGGAACGACCAAGTAATTGAGAAAAAATGACGCCGATGGATGCGCTTTGGAAATTGAATGAATTGGTGAAGATTGCGGGGAAGAAATAAAAACTCTATTTTTGCTAAAATTTCATCCGTTATGGACACGATACAAATTGGCGTAACCCCTCAAATGGACGGATATACCTTTGGCTTAATGCCTTCTGCACGTACTTATGTAAAACGTTTATTGCCCCATGCCCGTCCCGTAAATACTATTTTCGTAGCTTATGACACTAAAAGCGATTTCGAATGGTATTTGGGAACTTTAGAGAAGTGGATTCTTCCTGCACTTTTAGGTATTGGGAAAAGTGCCGATCTTAACTATCTCCCAGTTGTCGAATTCATTGATACACAAACTGGGCAAGTGCTCCAACAAATAACCCCACATGACAAAGAAGTACAACCATTACCTGGGTAAAGCTGGACATTTGGCAGTTATGTCAGAATTTCTTGTCCGTGGATGGAATGTCGCCATTCCGGAAGTGGATGTCGGGGACGATATTTTTGTGGTAAAGGATGAAAACGGAACACTACGGAGAGTACAGGTCAAAACTTCAATTGCTACGCACAGGCGCAATAGTACAAGCGCCCAATTCAATCTTTCGTTGCGTCAGTTGAGAAAAACATCAGGAATTTTGATCCATTATGTTTTTATTATCCGGACTAATAACACTTGGACAACGCCACTTATCGTACGTCAGGATTATTTGCTCAACCACATTGAAAACGACAAAGTTGGATCAATTTATGGAGATAAAATCACGCTTTATTTATCATTACAAAACATAAAAGCAACTTGTTCTTCGATTGACTTTACAAGCTATTTGAACAATTTTGCAGATTTCCCCTTAATTGATCACTGATAATTGGACTTTTATGGATAGGTTACAAATAGTCAAAAAAGCCTGCAAAGAATGATGGTTTCGTACCAACCTCAAGGCGATATGGGGAAAAAAAAACTTATCTCCATCATCGTTCCTGCCTACAACGAGGAAGAAAACCTCTCCGTGACAGTCCAGAAGATTGCAGAAACCCTCGCAAATCTCCGCGACCAATATTCCTTCGAACTCCTCTTCGTAAACGACGGCAGCAGCGACAAAACCCTGGGCTTGCTGCGCCAATTGCACCAGCAACAACCTGATTTGGTGCATTATCTCAGTTTTTCGCGCAATTTCGGTCACATGAGCGCCCTGCGTTGCGGGTACGATCATGCGCGTGGACAGGCGGTGATTTGCATGGACGCGGATCTTCAGCACCCACCAGCTTATATCCCCGTTTTTTTGGAAAAATGGGCGGAAGGTTACGAGATCGTGTTCACCAGCCGGCAGGATGACGAAAAAACGGGCTGGTTCAAACGCGTCAGTTCCAAATATTTTTACGCGCTGATGAACCGCTTTTCTGATGTCCACATCGAACCGGGCGCCGCTGATTTTAGGTTATTAGACCGTAAAGTGGTGGACCTGATCCGGCAATCCAATGAGACGGACCTGTTCATTCGTGGCTTTATCCCTTGGGTCGGATTCCGCCAATATATTATTCCGTACACGCCGGACAAACGGTTTGCCGGGCAGTCCAAATACACCTTGAAAAAGATGTTTCGGCTCGCCCTGAATGGCATTACAGCATTTTCCGTACGACCGCTGCGCATCGCGACCTTTTTGGGTGTTGTGATCTCCGGGCTGGCATTTTTGTACGCAATTTATGCTGTTTACGCCCATTTTGTGCTCAAAGAAACGGTACAAGGCTGGACTTCGGTGCTGCTCTCCGTACTGATTATGGGCGGTTTGCAGTTGCTCACGCTCGGCATCATTGGAGAATATTTGGGGCGACTGTTTATACAAGCAAAAGGCCGACCGCCCTACATTGTGCAGGAAAGCAGCTTGCCCCTCACAAAGTGAATTCGGTTCAATAATGTACAAGTGAGCACGCAAAAATAAACCGCAGAGGCACAGAGACGCAAAGTGTTGATTTTCAAAGACTCCGCGCCTTAGCGGCTCTGCGGTTTAAACAATTCAAACCTCTTCAAACGATCATTTCCCTCACCATGCGTTTCCAACTTTACCGCAGCCTTTTTGTCGCCTTTATTTTTTGCGAGATATTGCTCATCACCTCCCAGCGGCTTCGCTACATGGGACAACGGGAGAATGGCATCGTGCTGACCCTTTTGGGAGCGGCCATGGGGATTTTTGCAGTATTGGCTGCTTTTGAAAAGGCAAAATCTCGCGAGAAAAGACTGGCTCCCCGCTGGGAAAAGTGGCTTTTGGGCATCGTAACGGCTACTGGTCTGGGCTTGTGCATTTTTCACTTTAACCGCGAAATTCGCGTCATCCCGATTGATATACGCCTTTCAGACATCTTACCAACCATCCAGGTGATGAACCAGCGGTTATTGGATGGGCAGTATCCATACGCCCTTATCACGAGTTTTGGCTATGACCTGTCGCCCACTTATTTGCCCTTGATGTGGTTGCCTTTTTTCCCGGCGGCGGTGTTCCATTTTGACGAGCGCTGGATGGGGTTTGCGATTTGGGCCATTGCGACGGTCTCGGTGATTCGGCGGGCCCATGCCTGGGGGCTTAGCTCCGAGGCCAAATGGCTCATCACCGCATTGCCATTTTTCCACTTTATTCTGATTGAAGAAGGTACCGACGCCACCTTTGGCAACACCTTCGAGATCATGATTGCCGGGTTTTATATGCTTTTTGCGCTGCAATTGGATAAGATTCGAATATACCTGGCCGGTTCTCCGCTCAAAAAAGGGGCATTGTTGGCGTTTTTTGTAACCCTTTGCTTGTTGTCGCGCTATTCTTTTTTGCTGTGGCTGCCCCTCAGTTTTGCCATCGTTTGGGTTGAGAACCGCAAGCTTGCCATCAGCACCGCAGCATGGGTCTTTGGTTTTGTGTTGCTGATTTTCGTCTTTCCGTTTTTGCTCAAAGACCCTATGATTTACTTCAATGGCTTGAAATACTATTCTGCTGCTGCGCTGAGCGGGTGGTCTCAGCAAGGCAACAGCGGGCCGCTTTATGATGGCATGGGCGTAGCAGGTATATTCCGGGACAAATGGGGAGGAGAAATGGCCGACCGCTTGGCTGCGCTTCAACGGTGGCAGTTAATAGCGTCGGTAACGGCCGTTGGACTCTGTGCGGCGATTTGGTGGAAAAAACGCGCCCAGATGCAGCACCTTCCGCTATTCCTGTTGGGAAGCCTGAAATTTTACTTTGCCTTTTTCTACGGGTTTATCCAGATGCCTTACGTCTACCTGATGCTAACCCCTTGCTTTTTTAGTGTGGTGATGTTGCTTTCGTTTTATAGGGAACAAGAAGGATTTCGCGCACGTTCCTAACATCTGCGTGTCAAATCTGTGTAACATCTGCGTGAAATAATTCTAACCACCAATTGTCGTCTGTGCTTGAATCAAATGCCGTTGGGCGTGCAGCACGAGATATTCCAGCAAATCGCCCAAAAGAAAAGAAGATATGTTCCAGTGCATGGGCTTTATGCTGGGCTTGTTGATGTCCACCTCACGCGCCTGTTTCAAAAGACGCAGCATGAGCTCGAGGTTAATAAGGAACACTTTCACCTCATCAAGCCTGACTTTCAATAACTTAGAAGGATTTATCGCCTTGGGACTGTGACGCTGTTTTTTAGCCAAATTGGCTGGATCCACGGCATGGACGGCGCGGCGTCCCAACCAACTGGATTGTCGCTCCTGTGCGGGAGCGGGCAACCACCTGCGGGCTTTTGCTTTGTGGAGTGCCAGTTCAATGCGCGGGAGATAATAGTCAAATTGAGCATTAAGGTGCGCGAAACACTCCTGGACATTCCATCCGCCAGAAGAAGGATGCCGAAGCAACGCCTCACGCAGTTGATCGGCGAAGTGCGTCCGAACCTGTTTCAAAAGATCGTTCAGGTCAAGTTCCAGTCGGTCGAGCAGGTCTGATTGTGTCATCTTGTTCGTCGTGTGAAGCGTAAATGCGATACTGTTAGGGGTGGAACACGGATGACGCGGATTAGACACGGATTTTATCTTCGATGGGGTCATAAACCGTGACTAATCTGTGTCATCCGTGTTCCACCCCTATCAAGGGCGTAAGCCCGCAAAGATAATACCTCCCTACCTCAATTTCCCCAAAAATGCTCCATCCACACTGATCAGCAGACTGTAACCAAGGGTGAGCAGTTCTATTTGGAATTTTCTGGCCCCCTCCGTTTTCACAATCCGGCCCTTCATCCCCATCAAATTGCCTGCCGTAATCTCCACGGGTTCGCCTTCTGAAAAACTGCCTGGGATTACCTCCAAATCCAAACCGTTTTCCAGGGTAATACGCCGCAGTATCTCCATTTCCGCTTCAGGAATGCAACGCAGGTCTTTGCTGGACTTCACAAACCCCGCCACGTTTTCCGTTTCCAGCACGGGCAAATAATGCTCCTTGGTGATATGGACAAAAACGTAGCAGTTGATGAGTGGTTTTTCCACCATGCGGGTGCTGCGGGTGTATCGGCGCATGAGTTTTTGCAAGGGAAGATAGGCATGCACCCCTTTTTTCGTCAGTATACGCTGCACGAACTTCTCGCTCTTGGAGCGGGTGTGGACGGCGAACCAGCGGGGCTCGGAGGCGTGGAGGTGGGAGATGATGGCGGGCATAAAATTGGAGCGGGCGTTCGCAGGGGCAAAGAAACTACGGGATTGAGGACATCTGGCGGGATGAAGGAGAATTGACTAAATTTTCAGATTCAAATCGAAAAAATTGACCTTTATTTTCGATTTGAAAAAATGTTCACCATATAAGTCAGTCGTCATGTTGGGATTCTCATATTGAATAACACATGGCATAAAAAATTGGCTTCTCACGCCGCCATCCCTACCGCATACCTACCCTTAAAAAACTCAAACAAAACCTCCGTTCTCACTTCAATATCCGCCTCCTCATAAGCCGGGAACGGCAGTTTGTCAAACAGGTAGTTTTTGATAACCACTTTAACCGCCGATGCCGTTTGCTCCTTATCCGCCCAATGGATGATTTTAAACTCCTTCTCTTTCAGCCGCTCCAAAAGTTCCTTGGCGATGTCTTTGAGTTCCACTTTTTCCTTGTCGCTGATTTTCTTGTCCTTGCCAAGCATATCGAACACGGCCAATTCTTCCTCGTTGAGGTCTTCCCGCACGGCTCGCTTGGCTTCCTCGCTTAGGTCGCCGTAGAAGTCCACCAATTTGTCGAAAATGGATTTGATGGCCGCGTACTCCTTGCCCGTGTTGTATTCCTCGATAATTTGCTGATAGCGTTCGTAGTAATCCACCCGGAAGGGGTTGTCGCGCATCATAAGGTTGAGTTTGGCTTCGACCTTGTCTTTGAGCGATTGCACGGCTACGGGCTGATTGTCACCCAATTTCAGGAACTCCCGCTCGATGCGCTCAAAGTCCAGGTTGCTCAGATCCACCTTGTTGCCATACCCTTCCACAGGTTCTAAGGCGATGTCCAGGCTTTCGATGGATTTATCTACCACAGCCTGCACCTTCCGCACAATGTCGGAAATGTCGGATTCGTCTTCGTTGCGGTGGATGACGGCATAAATGGCGTTTATCGCGTCCCGTTGAGGCTGAAATTCATAGATTTCAGGTTTGGGAATCAGGGCTTTGTATTTTTTGAAAACTTCCCTTGCCAGCACCCCGAATTTGTTCCGGGTTTCATCATTTAGGCAAACGGCGTTCACCCCGTCCAAAATGGCTTTGATCTTCCAGGTGCCTTCTGCTTCAATGGCTTTTGCCAAATCGAAGTCCACATCTTCCTTGAAAAAAGTAACCGTCGCGCCGATAGTTTCCTTTAGGTCTTCTATCAATTCTTCCAGGGGTTTTACCGGGGCTTCGATGTCGCCGCCTTCCCCCGCTTTGCCTTTTTCGCCGCCGATGGCATAAATCGCAAGGGCTTCCAGTAGGGCTTTGTAGGTTTCGATATAGTCAACGATCAAGCCGTTGTTTTTCCATTCGTCATGCACCCGGTTTGCCCTTGCGATGGTTTGCATCAGGGTGTGCGACTTCATTGGCTTGTCGAGGTACAGGGTAGAAAGGCTTTTCACGTCAAAGCCCGTGAGCCACATGGCGCACACGATGACAAAGCGGAAAGGGTGTTCGTCGGCTTTGAACTCCTTTTCGAGGTCGCGTTCGTTCATTTTCAAGCGGTGGGCTTCTATGTCCAAACCCCATTTCTCGAAATGCTCGATTTCGTTTTGTTCGTGACTGATGACCACCGCCATTTCCGTCTCTTTCGACCATTGCCAAGCCTTCATTTGGGTCAATTGTTCCTGATCGTCGGCGACTTTATCAATTTCCTTTTTGCGCCTTTCGAGGTACTTTTCCTGTTCCTCGCTGATGTAATCGAACATCTTCACTGCCGTCACCTTGTCGAGGGCGACAAACATGGCCTTGCCTTTGTAGCCCCGGTTGTTGAAGTGTTCCACCACGTCTTTGGCAATGGAGCGGAGGCGTTTTTCCGCCGTGAGGATCGGGTAATCCCTTGTAAACAGCCGCTTTAGTTTTTCCTCCTGGTCGGGGTCAAGTTCGGCACTTTCGATGGCCGCCCGGATTTCCTCGCTGATTTGCGGATTGTCGAGCCGCAACTTTTCGCCCCGGTTCTCATAATACAAAGGCACGGTTGCCCCGTCTTCAACGCTGCGTTTGAAGTCGTACACTGAAACGTAATCCCCGAAAATGCGCCGGGTGAGTTCGTCATCTTTGAAAAGTGGCGTTCCTGTGAACCCAATAAATGAGGCGTTGGGCAATGCCTTCCGCATATTCAAGGCCAAAGTGCCGCCCTGCGTTCGGTGGGCTTCGTCGCTGATGACAATGATATTTTCCCGTTCGGTGATGGTTTGGTCAAAGTTGAACTTGTGGATCAGGCTAAAAATGTACTTTTCATCCGTCTCTAAAAGTCCCTGCAATTCCTTCCCGCTTGCCGCCCTCGCTTTTTTGTTCGTCACAGCACCCACCCCGGCAAACGTGCCGTAAATCTGCTTGTCCAGTTCCACGCGGTCGGTCATCAAAAGAAAGGTGTACGCCCCACCCTGCCGTCGCTGGATTTTCTCGCAGAGGAACACCATCGAATAAGATTTGCCGCTCCCCTGCGTATGCCAGAACACGCCCAAACGCTTTGCTTCTTCCGCATTGATTTCCCCGTTTTTACGCCGTTTTAACTGTGTTTGGAAATGCTCAACGGCCTTGTTCACCCCGATAAACTGATGGTTTCGGGCAATGAGTTTGACCATCTTGTCCGTTGATTTGTCAAACAGGATGAAATTCTCAAACAGGTCGAGCAGGCGACTTTTTTCGCAAACGCCGTGTAATATCGTGTCGAGGCTCACCACGCCTTCTTGGTCTTCCCGAATCCGCTTCCAGTCGTGGAAATGCTCAAACCTGGAAGTGAGCGAACCGATTTTGCTTTCAAACCCGTTGCTTAGCAAGATGATGGCGTTGCATTGAAACAGTCGGGGGATAGTGTTTTTGTAATCGCTCAGATTGGTGTCGTAGGCCACCCGGAGTTTGCGATGGTGGGCTTTGAGTTCGATGAAAACCAAGGGGATGCCGTTCACGAAGCCCACGATGTCGGGGCGTTTGCGGCGTTTGGATTTGCCCTCGATCCACATTTGCTGCACGGCGAGGAATTCGTTTTGTTCTGGGGCATCGAAGTCGAAAACCCGGATGCGCTTGCCTTCCACCCGTTCCCCTTTTTCATTCACAAAGGAAACCGGGATGCCGTCTTTGAGGGCCTGGTGTTTTTCGTGGTTGAGATCGGGCAGGGTTTTGGAAGTGTTGTCGGCGTTTATTTCCTCAAAAGCCGCCTGGTACGCCGCTTCGGGCAAGCCGGGATTGAGATGCCGCACCGCCCGGAAGAACCGCTCCTGCAAAAGCACCTCCGCTTCTGATGCCCGGCCCAAAGTACCACCCATGCCAAATTTTTCGCCTTGGTACACGTTGACCGTTTCCCATTTCAATTCTTTGAAAATGGCGATGGCGGTTTGTTCGATGAGGGTGTCTTCGGAGTAGGCGTAGGGCATATTTCTAATGAATAACCGTTTCCATCTTTTTTTCGAGTACACCCTGTTTACTATCGAGTTTGCCTGGTTTTATTTTGGGTGAAATAAAATCCTTTTCTACTCTTTTGGGAACTCCAATGATTTCTTCACCCAAGGCTACCTCAAGCTTTGCAATGGTGCGAAGCGTAAGGTTGTGGTCTCCTTTCAACCATTTGCTGATTTCAGACTCTCGCTTGTCCAACAAATTTGCAAGGTCTTTTTGCAGATAGCCTTTTTCCTCCATTAAGTCATAAATCCGATCAACAATGTCGGTATATTTCTTAATGAAAACATGGGTATGTTCTGGTACCTGCTCCTGTGCTTCCTGAAAAAGTTTATTTCGCATGGCTTTAGTGTATGATTATTTCTTCCTCAGAATTATCATGATTGGCTAGCCTGTGCTGGGCCTCTTCTACAACGATCATTTTATCTTGAATTTGAGTCCAAATTTTCTTTGCAAAAAATTTTGCATCTCGAAAATTGGAAACCAAATCAGGGCTGTCCTGAGTGGCTTGACTACTTTTTATTCCGCCATTAAACAGGATCACAATGTTGTCGTTGATGCGTGTGCAGAAAAGACGAATCTGGTTATCTTGATACCTTATTTCGATACCATTGACTTCCATTTTCAGTTTGGGTGGCAGCTCGCTAGCCTCATCAGCATACCTTGAAAAGTATCGCTGCCTTGCCCCTTTCCTTTCCCCAAAGTCTTTAAGTAAAGCAACTATCTCATTAAAATGTTCCCGATGGGTGGTGTCTGCCATAAACCGACGAAAGAATTTGTCAGTTTCACTTACCTCCGCTTCATCCCACCTCACCGTATAGTAGGTAACAAGCCTAAAAGTGTCTTCCCATATTTCGAGTACAAATGTCTTCACTTTTAAATTAAGTTGAAGGTGCAAGCGAAACTATTTTGAAAAAAAATTCAATTTTGGCGTTTAATCTACAAATATTGACGCCCCGATGGGGCTACAAATATTGACGCCCCGATGGGGCCACAAATATTGACGCCCCGTTGGGGCCACAAATATGGACGCGCCGCTGGGGCTACAAATATGGACGCCCCGCTGGGGCTACAAA
>JANMME010000501.1:0-5134 GCA_031373015.1 Saprospiraceae bacterium | reverse complement strand
GTTTTGATTTTGCCAGAGAGCCCAGCCAAATTTTTGACCTTGAAGGGCTTGATTGTGAGCACAAAAAAATATTTTCACCCAAAAACAGGCTTATTCGGAAACAATAATTCTGTTAGAGCCTAAAATATTTTCTCGGATTTAGTTTTTATTCTCACAAAGGTAAATACCTTTGTCTCGTCATTCACAAGGTTTTCACCATAGTCAACTCCCACTTTTATGGCTGTAAAATACCCGGTAAAAGTCACCCAGACGAGCCAGTCTAAACTCCCCTCCGTTGACTTCAACAACCTGCCTTTTGGCAAGGTGATTTCTGACCACATGTTTGTCGCCGATTACGATGGCAAGCAGTGGACCGACTTTCGGATCGAGCCTTTTGGCTCACTCGACATTTCCCCCGCGAATCTCGCGCTGCACTATGGCCAAAGCATTTTTGAAGGCATGAAAGCCACCAAGATGCACGGCGAACCCGTTTTGTTCCGACCCGAAATGCACGCCCGCCGCTTTAATGTCTCGGCGGAGCGGATGTGTATGCCCTTGATTCCTGAAGACCTGTTTATTCAAGCATTGAAGATGTTGGTTGACCTCGACCGGGACTGGATCCCGGCCATGGAAGACCACGCCCTGTATATACGCCCATTAATGTTCGCCACCGATGAGTATTTTGGTGTGCACACCTCCGAAAAATACCGCTTTATTGTTTTCACAGGCCCTGTAGGCCCTTATTACCCGAAGCCCATTAAACTGTGGGTCGAGGAAGTCTTCACCCGTGCTGCCCAGGGCGGCGCAGGCGAGGCTAAATGCGCCGGTAACTACGGCGCATCCCTCCTCCCGGCCCAGCGCGCCAAAGCCGCTGGCTACGACCAGGTGATGTGGATGGACGCTGTCGAGAAAAAGTATGTGCAAGAGGTGGGTACCATGAACCTCTTTTTCGTGATGGATGGCAAGGTGATCACCCCGGCCACGACAGGCACGATCCTGCGCGGCGTAACCCGTGACTCCTTCGTTACCCTGCTCAAAGAATGGGGCTACACGGTGGAAGATCGCCTGCTAAGCATCGCTGAAATCGCCGACGCTTATTGGCGCGGCACGCTTCAGGAGTGCTTTGGTGCAGGAACGGCAGCCGTGGTAAGCCACGTGAGCGAGATTACCTGGCGCGACCGCAAGATCCAATTGCCACCTGTGGATGAAACCAATCGCCCAGTGGGTATGCGCTTAAAAAAGCACATCAACGAACTGCGCATGGGCCTTCAGCCCGACGTGCATGGTTGGTTGGACAGCTGTGAAAACTCTGGCCTGGAGATGTTTTTGGAGCAAGAGATGGGGATGGTGGCGTAGGGATTGGAGCGATTGATTCGATTGTTCGATTGTTCGATTGATTCGATTGTACACGATTACGAAGGTTTTGAAAAGTTTACCCGCCATAGCGCTTTGCGAATAAACCCGCCTTCGCGCTAAACGCGCTATGGCGGGTAAAGCATCTATTTTTTTGCTAAGATTACCGTCTTTGTAGTCAAGTGTTGTCCTTTCTCTCCAAATAGGGTTATGAAATAGAGCCCATCCTGGACTTCTCCTAGATCGAAATAGCCGTTGCTGCACTTCTGCTCGGATATAAGCTTACCGAGTAGGTTGTGTATGCGTACCACGGTTTGGGTGTTATCGGCAATTCCGCTCCAGCGAAGGATGCCTGTGGTAGGATTGGGGAAAATTTGTATTGTTTCTTCATTTGGGTGGCTTGGTATTGTACTGCTCACCATCGGCGCATTGATTCCAAGTGAATCACACACACTACCGGGAACATCGTAGAGGCGGTAGTTGGGGTAGTTGGGTAGGGTACGGACGGAGTAATTCACTAAATCAAACCCTCTTTGCTGAAAGCCAATAGACTGTTCATTGGGACTATTGATGACGTGATAAAATTTCCCCCGTCCTAAATTGCTGAGGTAAATCTTGCCATCTGCACCGTACTGCATCAAATGCAGGCTTGAACCGGCGATACTGGGCGAACTTACAATGGTGTCCAGATGAGGCGTGGGCTGAGTTAAGTCCGCTGCTTGGATGGACAACTGGGTCGAAACAAACAGCCGGTTACCATCTTTGCTGAAAGCCACACCACCGCCGCCAAAAGCATTGGGCGGCAAAGGCATAAAATAGTCCTTGGAAAACTGCCCCGAACACCTGTCAAAATCCATGGCCACCACTCCACAATGCTGTTGCCGGGCGTAATGCACCCCATTGGGAGAGAATGCAGAAGAACCAATGTATCGGCAAGACAACGCTTGTCCAATCTGCTGGACGCCCTCATCCTGCAGGCCGGAGGCCGAAAAAAGGAATTTTCGATACCTGTTGGTTCCATACTCTGGGAAGATCAGCCACCAATCGCGTCCGTTGCCATGGCGCACGGCAACGAAGGGCTCAAAGTTTCCATCGGCCACAACGTTGTTTTTTGAAATCACTTCGCCCATGCCCCCATCAAGGCTCATATCAATAACTGTGTAGTAGAAAGGCCCGTAATTCAGTTTTCTTTCCGAGCCATATTTTACCCCCATGTGGAAAAGGTAGTACAGGCTCGGATTTCCCGGCATCTGTAGTATCATCGCTCCCAAGGGGGAAGCATAGCCGCTTGTAGGGCAAGTCCAATCGTGCATTTCTCCAGGGTTGATTCCATCGCCATTGGACATGGTATCGCCTAATGCGTTGGCAATATGGCATCCGTTGGTGTAGAAAAGGATATTACCCAGCGTGTCAGGCATTACAGCCATTGTACTCTCGAAGTTCATACGCAGGTCTACCTGATTGATAAAGACAAGTCCATTTTCAAACTTCAGAAAGGCATTGCCATAGCCCGGTTGGCCGGGAAAATCGTTGATGCCATGCAGCCAAATTTGGTCGGGCAGCACCTGAGCGTGCAAGCAACCTGGAAGCACAACAAAGGCGAGAAACAATCGCAAAACTTTCATGTTTTGTCGTTTTTGTGATAGGTTGTTAATCGTGTTTTGGCTCTTGTCCTTCGACTGGGATTGTCGCAGCGGGCCGTCGCCGTTCCATTTCTTTCAGCATCAAAGTTTTCATATTCAAAGGGTTGTACTCCTCTTGTGAAGACTGCCCATCTGAAACAGGAATTTGAAATCCTGGCGGCAGTTTCAACACTTTGATTTCTTCTGTTGACTCTATCCTTCGGTTTTCTGACCACGGCACGTCCTTGAAGCCGCTGCCGGGTGGCGATGCAAAGCCAATTGTATCGCAGGGTGAGTCCAACCACCTGCCGAGGCGATAGTTGGGGAAATAGCACCGGGTCTCTGAGTTTTGGCGAGGCAGGGCAAGCCCCTGTTGAGTAATATCATTAGCCAGCAACGGTAAATTAGGCCGATTGATGACATGAAATGCTTTTGAATAGTTGAAGGTCGTATAATATATCTTATTGTCTGCTGCCAGCTCGGGCAACAAGAAACGGGTATAAACAGGAGGCACAGGACTCGCTCCATAATCATAACGCGCAATGGTATCAAATGTGATGTATGTGCTATCAATTGTCTGCATATCCAATTGATAGACAACCAAATGAGTGCCTGCGTAAAAAAAACGCCCATCTGGGGAAAAGGCATTGGTGGCAGTCCAAAATACTGGGGGCTGATAAGGCAATACCCGTGGATGGCTCAAAAGCCCATTGCAGCGGTCAAAATCAAAAACCCACAGTCCAGTACTATCATCGTTACTTACAAAAATAGTCCCATCAGGTGATGCTTGAGCATAACCGTAATCTGTTAGCGAAGCTGGGGCAATACTTTGTTGATGAAAGAGATGTATGCCTCCCGGGTCTATTAAAAAGGTAAAGTAGGTTTGCGTAAACATATCCCCTACAACCAACCACCAATCGCGTCCGTTCCCATGTTTTATGGCAACGGGGCTTGGTATATCCCCTTGGGCAAGGATTTGGTTTTTTACAATTACCTTTCCCAATCCTCCATTCTGAGCCATGTCCACCAGCGTATAGTAAAGAATAGGAAAAGGGGTAGAGAAGATATAACTAGCCGAAGTATGAATAATATAATAATAGTTCGATAATCCTGGAGCAGGTATGGATACTCCGCCAGTTATGCTGGGATAGTCGGTTGGATAATCTGCCCATACAGGCCCCGGATTGATGGTGTCTCCACCTTCCATGATGTTGTGCAGGCGGCTTCGGATTTGTCGGCCATTGGTGTGGAAGAGCAGCCTGCCTGTTGAGTCACTACAAAGAATACAATACAGCCCAAAATCATGCTGTACATTCTCGATGGTGAATTCTGGATAGCCATTCTCGAAGTGGAGCAGGGTACCGTTGTTGTTGCTTGAAGAGTTGTAATTGTACCCAAATATCCAGTAGTTGTCGTGCATCTGGGCCGGAATAAAGGGCAAAAAGGCACAATAAAGGAAGAGAGTGTTTAGTAGGCGCATACACAAAAGATGAAAACTCTGTGTTGCTGGCGGGTTGTCAGCAACACAGGGAAAGGAGAGAAAAAGACTTAGCGACTGAAAACGAGCTTGTTACGGCTCAGAACATGACCTTGTTCTAGCACTTCAAGGAGATAGGCTCCAGGGCTTATATTGACTTCTTGGACAATCAGCACCTCTCCGGTGAAGGTCCAGATGCCAACCACGTGACCTTGCAAATCCACAACACGAACAGCCCCATCCTGTATGTTTCGATTAAATTGTAGACTGAAAGACTGCTCCGCAGGATTAGGGAACACTGTGACATTCATGGGATTAGATGTCTCTTGGTTGCTACGGTCGTTGCTATCAGCTCTTCCCAAACTTTCCGGGCAATCTCCTTCTTTGTGACTGGACTGGCCCAGTGCTAATCGTGCAAGCACCACCCCAATGCCCCCTTCGTAGCGACATTGGTTGGCAATGACAGTCAATTCAGTAGATTGTTGAGATGTAAGTGTTTCCGTATTATTGATGTACTGCTCCAAAAAGATACGCAGATCAGTCTTCAAGTTTTGTTCGTGGGTAGTCGTGACGGCAATGCTGTTCAAGTCTGAAAGCAATTGCGTAGAAGTGGCCGTGGGAGTATTTGTAGAGAGTGACACCAAGCCATCGAAAACACGTCGATCGTCCAGCTTCGCAAGGTGGTTCCGCCGGATTGCGCGGC
>JANMME010000347.1:0-1840 GCA_031373015.1 Saprospiraceae bacterium | reverse complement strand
CTCCATCCTGTTTATCCTGTAAATCCTGTCAAAAAAGAAAATCCTGTCCACAAAGAAATCAGCTCCAAAATGAAAGATAATTTCTCCGCTCAGTCCTCTATCTATGCCCAATTCCGCCCGGGTTATCCTGCGCAACTCTTTGATTTTCTTTATAAAAACTGTCAAAACTTAGATCGTGCCTGGGATTGCGCCACAGGCAACGGACAAATTGCCGCGGCCCTTGCAGAGCGATTTCAGCAAGTAGAAGCCACCGACATCAGCGAAAACCAGCTGAAAAACGCGGCGCAAAAACCCAATATCCGCTATGAATTGGGGAGTGCTGAATCGCCCAATTTCCCCGACCATTTTTTCGATTTGGTAACGGTGGGCCAAGCCGCGCATTGGTTTGATTTTAAAAAATTTTACCCCGAAGTGCGCCGTGTTTTGAAGCCCGATGGTCTGCTCGCAATGATCGGCTATAACCTGCTCCGGGTAGATGCACCAACAGAAGCCGTGATCGAACATTTGTACAACACGACCCTCCAGGACTGCTGGGATGACGAGCGACACTTGGTGGAAACGGCGTACCGCACCATTCCATTCCCACTGGACGAACTCGCATTTCCTGAAATGGCCTCGACCTATTCCTGGACGGTGGCGCAGCTGCTGGGCTATCTCGGCACCTGGTCGGCAGTGCAGCATTTCATTCGAAAAAACGGTTACAACCCGCTTGACGAGTCATTTGTGACACAATTGAAAGGTGTTTGGCCCGAAGGAGAGATCAGGACTGTACGATTCCCGATTTTTGGCCGGGTAGGGAGGATTTGAGTAGTTTTTCGGACTTTTGCGCACCATGTACTCAATTTTCAAACCACTGCTTTTTGCGCTTTCCCCGGAGACTGCGCACCGTGTTACCTTCCAATTGCTCGATCTTGCCGCAGCCTTCCAGCCCACGCGCTGGCTAATGCGAACCATGTTTTGCCTTCCCGACAAACGCTTGGAAAAGAAGGTTTTAGGTCTGAATTTTCCGAATGTGGTGGGCCTCGCTGCAGGCTTTGACAAGGACGGAAAACACATCCCCGGACTCGCCTGCCTCGGGTTTGGCTTCATCGAAGTCGGCACAGTGACTCCCCATGCCCAAGAAGGCAATCCCCGTCCGCGCCTGTTCCGTTTGCCTCAAGACAAGGCACTTATAAACCGAATGGGCTTCAACAACGAAGGGCTGGACGTGCTCGCTGAACGCCTTAAAAATCTCCGTCAAAAAGGTGTGCCAAATGGCCTCATCATAGGCGGAAACATTGGCAAAAACAAGGTCACACCCAACGAGGAAGCCGCGAACGACTACCTGATCTGCTTTGAAAAACTGTTCCCCTGGGTGGATTATTTTGTGGTCAACGTCAGTTCTCCGAATACCCCCGGGCTGCGCGAATTGCAGGAAAAAGAGCCCCTTACCCGGCTGCTTAATTTGTTGCAGGAAAAAAACCGCGCGCAAAAATCGCCCAAGCCCATCCTGCTAAAAATTGCTCCAGACCTCACAGACAGTCAATTAGATGATATCATCGAGATCGTGCGCGATACCGGTTTGGCGGGTGTGATTGCCACAAATACCACTATTTCGAGAGAAAATCTGAATACTCCCCAAAGCCAGATCGCTGCCATGGGTATGGGCGGATTGAGCGGTGTCCCTGTCCGCGAACGCGCCACGGAAGTGATCCGCTACCTCCGGGAAAAACTGGGCAAAGAAGTGACCATCATTGGCGTGGGCGGCATTGATTCGGCTGCATCGGCCAGAGAAAAACTGGAAGCGGGCGCCGATCTGGTGCAGGTGTACACAGGATTGATCTATGAAGGCCCGGGATTG
>JANMME010000345.1:0-2272 GCA_031373015.1 Saprospiraceae bacterium | reverse complement strand
CAGCAAAAGTGTGCGAATTGCCGTTAATCTGGCCCACTGGGATGGAATAAATACCAATCTGGTCGCCGCCCGGCACGATTTGCAGGTCACCAGTGGTTGGGCGATTGAAAAGATTGGCGTGTATATTCTGGGTAAAAAAGTCATCACTTGGATCATTGGGCGTGCCATTGTCATTACAGCCACTGGGGCTCCCAAAAAAATCAACGGTGATCGAGCAGGGCGCCGGGGTAACCGTAATCGTAAAAGTCATATCCGGGCCTTGACAGTTCCCAACCGTAGCATTGACCGTAAAAGTGCCGGTAATGGTCCCACCGCCACTGAATGCAGTAAAGGCCGGCACGTTGCCGGTGCCGCTCGTGGGCGACAAGCCAAAATTCGGCAGCGTGCGCGACCAGTTGATCGTTGCCCCCGGGACATTGGCAGTCAAAACTGTGGCTGGTACCGGATCTCCATCAATTACCGTAATATTTGCCACTTGTGCCACTTGTACCGTGGTCGTTGTGGCAAAAATCTCCAGATCATTGTCACTTGCCACTACAGAAGTGCCGATGCGCATGGTGCCACCCGCCGAGGGCGTTCCGCCGCCTGCAGCCGCCCCGTATCCATAAAGTCGGTAGGTAACCGACTGCGAATTGGGTGAAATCGTCTCAGAGAAGCTGAACGCTGTAGAAGTGGTCGTAACGGTGACGGTGCCAATATTGGCCGAAAATCCATCAGAACTACAGCGTAAAGTGGCTGTGTTGGGGCCTGTGGCCGAACTCCGCAACACGATTTTGATGGTGGTGGGATTGAAAAAAATGCAATTGATGGTGTTGCAGGTGAATTCATAATAGTCGTTACCTGAAATCGCATCAGCAAGGGTAGTCGGTGTCACACCACTGAACCAGGCGGAAGCGTTCATAGAACCCGCTCCTGTAGTGGCCGTAACCCCCGCACCTCGCGAGAGGTTGCAGTTGGAAAAATTGTTGCTTTGAAAACTGGCAGGGTTGGATGCCTGATCTCCGGGCTCGGCGCTGAGTTCCCAGGAGACAGCCTGACTGTGTGCCGTGATTGATAAAAGGCTTAAAATGAATAGCAAGAGGACGTTTTTCATTGTGCGAATAGGTTGTGGAAAGTAATGGTGAGTGTTTGTACTTTCTATTCGTGTCAGCACTTTGAAAAACCTAATGGGCACAGGCTAAAAAAAAATCCGACCCTTATCAAACACTCGATAAGGGTCGGAAAATGGATGCGGCACTAGGGCTTTTTAATTCGATCCAGTAATGCGTATGAAGTCAATGTTGTCTGTATTCGCGTCCATTTCAACCAGTGCAAAAACTGCTCCACCCACGGCGAATACCTCCGTGTGGACCTGCGCTTTGATGTTCGTTCCCGCTGGAAAATTTCCTGAAAAAGTGGATTGTGCTGTAAAGTTGGCAGCATCACCCCTTATAAGGCTAAACCAAATCAGCGGAGCTACGCCATATATTTCCTTTACCATGACCGTCTTATCCAAGCCTGGCCCGCGAAAGCGAATGCCAAACTTTGCGTTGATCTGGCTGTAACCTGCAACAGCAGCAGCAAAACCTCTATATGAAATGTCTGATTGTGCCACCACGGTCATTTTGGTAAAAGGGCCCGCAGAAGTAACCACATTGGCGCCCACATCCGCCTTGCTCCGGCATCCCCCGGCAAGTTCCCCAAGCGATTCGACCCGAATGGTACAATTAAACGCCTCTGCATCGCACTGAGCAATGCCGCCACCGTTATCATATTTATCTATTACATCGAAAGGGCAATTCAAATTTACATCAAACTTTGGCGGAGGCGTTAGATCTGGAAGCCTGCTAGTGATCTGAATGTCAGCAAATTCGCCAAAAGAGAACTGAATGGAGCCCAATATCTTAGAGACTTCTTTTTTCAACTCCACATTATTGATTTTTGCCCCAGTGTATGCCTTTCTGATAAACGCAAGATGGTCTCGTTCCAACTTTGAAATAAGTTTCTGCTGCCGAGCCGGGTCTTTCTCTTTGGAAATGGTAGCGATATCAGCCTTGTAGGTTTTATACTGGCCGGTTTTGTCGGCCTCCAGAATGGCTATCACCTTTTTGCGCTCCGGCGCCATGAGTTTTTCAATGGCCTTAAATTGTTTGTCGGTGGGTGTTTGAGCAAAGGATTTGGTTGGGATGGACAGACCGCACGCAAGCAGCGCGATCAGAAAAAGGATGTTTTTCATTGTTGTAAGTTTTTGAAAAATGATTGGGTCAAATCAGGGTTGTGCAAAAAGTCCAGG
>JANMME010000301.1:0-8293 GCA_031373015.1 Saprospiraceae bacterium | reverse complement strand
GTTGGGTCGAATTCATAAAAATCATCCAGCACGTCGTTGTTGTAGCCGTATCCCAGACCATAGTACCCTTTGTTGCCAACACTAAAAGCGATGGCTTCAATACGAGGCGGTCCTTTATCAAAAAAACAACAAAATTCCCATTTGCCCGGATCGTTAGGGTCTGACGGTGAGGGCGGTATAAATGTCCAAAAATCCCGCAGTATGGTTGCGCCGACGATTCCGCAACCGACATAAGCCCTGTCTCCAATAGTAAAACACGCAGCATCGAACCGCCCTATGTTTTGGTCCGCGCCACCGATATTTATTCGGGCAGGAAGGGAAGCTACTGGCCGCCATGCACCTGTAGTAGGCGTGTATTCCCAAAAATCCTGAAGCGCATTTCTGTCTTTATCAATTCCAGTGCCTACATACCCTTTGCCCTGTAAAGTAAAGGCAACGGCCTGTGCTCTAGCGGAACATGCTAAGGGTGGATCAACGCCTTTACTCCAGGTATCTGCGCTGATGCAATACTTTCTAAAATCCCTAAGAGGTAAAACAGTGCTGCTGGAATCGGTCTGAAATCCTCCAAAGATATAATAGACTGTATCTCCAATAACAAATGCCGATGCATTGGTGCGTTGCAACAAATTCGGAATAGGTGATGGGGCGGTAATTCCCCACTCCCCGGTACTACCGTTCAAAACCCAAATATCGGCGGGCAGATTGGGTTGGATGCAGACGGCGAGATCTTCACAGCCAAACCCCACAAAAGCTTTTCCGTGGGTTTCTGAGCTCACCGCGACGCCGTAGTGATAATTCCTGAAATCTTTTACCTGTTCCCAGCCGCCGCACACTTGTATAGTATCCACCTTAGTGCTGTAGAAATACTTGGTACCTGATACGGCATAAGCCCGGGCAAAATACCGTGTGTTGAATTTCAGGCTGTCAAATTTGCTGGTAAATGCCCCGTCGTTATTAGCCGGGCCGAGATTGGAAGTCAGACAATCGTTGCAGCCCAATTCCGGGGTCGGATTGGTTTCAGAAAGAACATGCCCATGTGAATCTACGTCCAGGTGTAGTGCTTGGAGGCCAGCCAGAATACCATGTGCCCAAGCCGTGTCATTGTCCACCTGCCAATTCCCCGTTTGTAAAACGGCATTTCCGAGCGCGTAAGAACGGATAACATCGGAAAAAACATGCCGTTCTCCCAATTTTGCCCAGGCGCGAAAAAAATATACTTTACCCTCTACCGGCAATGGGAAGTTATAAACAAAAGCACCATTGCCGTCAGGAGGAGATACTGTAAGTACCTGCCCAGCGTCAGGTGAATCTCCCGAAATTTCCCCTTCATCCGTTGACCATAAGAAGCCGCAGGATTCCACTTTTGAATCAACCAGGTTCTCGATTCGTCCGGTCAATTCAAGGAGCGCGAGGGACAGCGGCTTGATGTCGGTGCTGACGCTGAAAAACTCCAGACCCGTGAGTTTAGGCTTCAGGCAACCGCTGTTACTGGCCAGTATAGCCAGCAGCCAGGCAATAATAATAGTGCTACAGGCGCGATATGTCATGCTTTATTTGTTTAAAATCACGGTTTTCGTGACGCTTCGCGCATTATCCATGTGTATTCGCAGCAGGTATATTCCATTCGGGCTATCGCTTATGTCCACTGGGAGGATACGGGCCTGCAATCGCTCGGGTGTCGTCTTTTTGATTAACCGGCCAATGGCGTCGTAAACCATTATCTCCGTATTTGCCCATTCGGGCAAGTTGAAATCAATGTAAAGGACTCCTTCTGTGGGATTGGGGTAAATGCTTATAAAGGACGACCAGTCAGGCTCCGATGCTGAAACAACCTGAATCAGCAATGTACCGCTGGTTATTTTGCAATTGTTGGAATCCTTCACTTCTACAGAATAAGTACCTGCAAACTGATTGGCAATGGAATTAGTATCTAAAGACAAAGGATTGCCGTTACCAATCCACTGATAACTGTACGGTGGCGTCCCTCCAGCTACGCTTACCGAGATAGTACCTGTGGCGGAATTAGGGGTAGGCACATTCGTAATCGTCGAATTAACGATGGCCAAAACTGGAGGTTCGACAAGCATATAAATAGCAGTGTCCTTACAACCATCGCCATCTGTAAGCGTTGCACTGTACGCTCCTGCGTTCAAGTTGAGGATTTGGGCGGTGCTTTGCCCGTTCGACCACACAAAGGAATAATTGCTACCCGACCCGCCTTGAGCCTTGGCAGACAAGACGCCAGTAGAATCTCCATGACAAAGGATTGACGAATCTTCGACAATACTTACAGTCGGTACTGGCCGGTAGCTGACTAACACAGTGTCAGCAGCGGTGCATTGGTTTGAATTGGTCACTGTGACCGAATAGCCTGGAGGCAGGGCCGGATTCACAGTGATGGTTTTAGTAGTTTCTCCAGTGCTCCATATAAAGGTGTTCCCTAGTTCGCTGGCTACTGTCAGGGTAAGTCCTGCCCCTGGACACACCAACTGATTGGGGCCTGCGTTGGCAATTGGGGGGGCAAAATATGAAAATGTCACGGCTGTACGAGTATCGGAGCTACAGTTCGTGAGCAAATTCCGGGCTTGGGCATAAAAGGTGCCAGGTCCCGGAGGCGTGAACGAATTAGTTCCTGTTCCATTTGGCAGAACCGTGCCGCCGGTTGCAGTGGGATACCAGTCGGTTGTGTTTCCAGACCCGGGGTTTACTTTCAGCGGAGGCAAGGGCGAAATGCCCGGGCACTTGGTTACATCGCCCAATGACATGGGGGCCTGGATAATATCGCACAGGCATTGAGGCGCCGGTACAGTCAGTACTTTAGCGCATCCTGTTAAGGTACTGGTGGCAGTAATCGTAAGGCCGGTGCCGCTAGGTACCGCTTCGAGTTGGTATTGGCCGTTGCCCAAAAAAAGTAAGACTCCTACATTGGGTAAGATACTGATTTGGGTGTTCGCAGAAGAGAACCTAATCGTATAGGTCTTCAAATCCGGTGCGCATGTGGTATCTAGGATTTGTATCCCTGGCAGCGGATTGATATTGAGCAACATTTGATCTGAAGCGGCAGGGCAGGGGCCTGCTGGGTCGGTGGTGGTAAGCGTAAGGAGCACCGTATTGGTGCCGGCTGCTGGGGTATAGGTCGTTGTCAGGGCATTTACATTGCCAAATTGCCCGCCTGGAACGGAGGCTGTCCAGGTAACGCCAGAGGCACCTGTCATCTCTCCCTGAAGCAAGGCAAATCCATTGGCACAAATGATCGTGTCTTTACCAGCGTTGGCTGTAGCTTGCGTGTTTACTATGAGCTGGATAGCTGTCTCTAAAGTGCTGGGGCATCCGCTGGCCAAATGGCGCGTACGGGCTTTGTAGATTCCCGGGCCTGGCGGCTGGAAAGTGACGTCGCCGGCCAGAAGAAGCGCATTGTTCATGTCAAACCAGTCGGCAGTTTCGCCAGGGTTCACTTGAACGCTCAGAAATGGGATATCATCTCCTTCGCAAATCGTTTTGTTCCCACTGCTGACAGGGGCGGCAAGTGGTGGGCAGTAACAGAACTCTTTCTTTATAGATTCCTGCGTGAAACAGCCCGTAGCAGTAATGGTTGCTTTAATGTTTACCGCCGTACCAGTAGGGATTCCGACAACAGTAAACATCCCGCCGCCGTTATTTTCGACTGTATAGGGGAACGCCGTCACTGAATTCGCATCGGTACTTACGATAACTTTATAAAAAACAAGCGAGGGCTCGCAGGTATCAGTCACGCTATTGAATAATGGTTTTGGGTTTTCTTCCAGAATGACCGGAGTGCGGGTCTGGCTTATACAGTTGTTTACCAGATTCCGTGCCGCTGCGTAATACGTGCCTGCTTGTGGAGCTTGGAATAGGGTAGTTCCTTGTCCTCCGGCCAAGGGTTGGCCGCCCGAAGGCTGTGCATACCAGTCGGCGGTTTCGCCGGCTGCGACAGAAACACTCAGGGGTGGAATTGGGTTGCCCTGACAATAGGTTATCAGACCGGAAGCCATGGGTGCAGAAACAAGGGGGCACGGGCATGGCGGAGAACTAAATGTTTGTTGTTGCTGGCAACCTGTAGCGGTGATAATAGAGGTAACCAGGACATTGGTGCCAGTGGGGATGCCGCTGATCGTCACCGTCCCTGATCCGGTCACCGTGCCTGCACTCGACAGCACGCTGTTGCCAGTAGTATTGAGCGTAAGGGTATACGAAATCAGATCTGGGGCACACAAAGTGCCGGAAGATGTCAGGGTAGGTAAAGGGTTGATGGTCAGCGTAATTTGTGTGGATAAAGTGCTGACACAACCAGTCACAAGATTGCGGGCTTTTACAAAATAATCTCCTCCCGCAGTAGGCGTATAGGAGGTCGAGCCTGACAAAAGTAGCGCACCGCTGGCATCATACCAGTCAGCCGTGAGGTTAGCGCCTACGGTGACACTCAGGGTAGGGATCGGATTGCCCTGGCAAATTTTGACCAGCGCATTGGCTGTTGTGGGCGCTACGACAGGCGGGCATCCGCAACTGGGCGCGGGCAAAGTAATCGTCTTTTTGCAGCCGGTGTTCGTAAAAGTAGCGGTTATATCAATGTCCATATCTGCGGGCACATTGATTATATTGAAACTCCCGTTTCCACCGCTGACCAGTCCGGCTGTTGCAGTGACCGTGGCGCCATTTGTGGTCGTAAGCGTTACATTATAGTTTAGGTTGTTGTTCGTACATACCGTGTCAACAATCTGGATCGTTGGAATTGGATTGACGGTCAGCATAACGGGGGTACGTGCGGCACTGACACAGCCAGTGGTCGAGTTACGCGCTTCTGCGTAGTACGTCATCGTGACAGAAGGTGGTGTGTAACTCAGGTTACCGCTCAGGACTTTCAGCCCTCCCGTTGCCTGGTTATACCAATCAACGGTAATACCGCCTGGCGTACTGACACTTAAGGCTGGTACAGTGGCGCCCGCACAAATAGTTCTGTTTTGGGGGCTTGTTGGCGAGGCTGGAATTGCATTGATCGTCACGGACTTGGTTGCAGAGGCTGTAGTGAAGCAGTCCTTATTTGTGACCGTCACTGCGTAAGAAAACACGCCGCTTGTTGTGGTAGGCAGGGAAATGCTTTTCGACGTTTCGTTCGTACTCCATTTGAATTCAAATAGATCTTCAGGCTGGTTACCTGTGGTGGCGGTGAGCGTTACTGACTGACCGGCGCAAACCGATATAGGGGTGGTCGGTGAAATGCCGACAGTGGGTGTGGTACAGATGCCGAGTTGTTCCACTTTTACAAAACGCCGGTACAAGTCGGGATCTTTCTTAGAGCGGAAAAGGAGGGTGGTGCTACGTGGTACGTTTACGGTATTAGGTTCAAGGGTAAGCGTTATTTCTGTGGAAACGTCCCACGAAGTGGGCGAGACGGTCAACCAACTCGCCATAGGTTGCTCTTCTACTGTCCATTCTAGGGAGGTTGAAAATACAAACGATGCCGTTGTCACATTATTTGGGACACGAACCAAGCCGGTTGATGCGCTGAAAGTTGTCGCATTTCCCAAACGTTTGAGCAGGGTAATCAGGCTGACAGAATCGGGTTTAAATACGGCGCCCCCTGTAACGCCGGGTATGTGTGGTGAGAAAGTGGGAATCATTTTTTGATACGTATCTTTCCCCGGTTCCGTTCGAAGTATGACCACGAAAAAAGAGTCGTTGGGGGTGTATGAGCATTTCATCATATCGGAGCTTTCATCCCCCTTAATATTGAAAAACATGATGGGCGAGCCGGGCCAATATTTATTCAGCGAATCGCTGCTGGTGAGCAGGCCACTACTGTCACGGTACAGAAAATTGATCAGGTCGTTAGTGCCAAACGTGTAAGCCTCTCTCTGGATGGCAACCTGGTGAACCTGAGACGGGTTGGTTGGGCATACTACACCGTCGTACAAAAAATTCCTGATCGGAAAATTATTCTGGACGTTGCAGGTCAATGAAAGCGTAAAGTCATTGGATGCGCCCCCGTTTTTATCAATAATGACGTAATAACTCCCTTCCGGCAGGGACTGATTAATAATGGCCTCCGTGTTGATTGCTGTGTTTTCGGCATAAGCAATACAACTGCTGCCGCAGACAAAAGCATAGAGAAAAATCCCCATTTGGTTGTTTGAACCTAGGGTAAGCTTTACGGTGGTTTGCTGCGTGAGCGTAAATTTGTAGAACTGCTCGCCACCATTATATGCTCTGGTGCCGGAATAGCATTGTTTGTACGCGCTAGTTCCTGGGGGGCTTCCTGACACCGAAAAATACGCATCCGGTTGAGTGGCCGAAACCATGCCAGTGCCGTTAAAACCACAGGGGAGCGGTACAGGGTTGGAGGGGCATTTGCCGTTAGGGGTTATACTGAGGTTGGAGTAAGTGGCGCCTGGCAAACCAGTGACTACGAGATAATAGAAATTGGAGCAGGAATTCAACAGTAAGTTGTTGACGCCATTGCCAATATCCGAGCTTAACCAACAAAATTGCCCGGATTGGCAAATGTTGTCATTTTGATCGCCATTGAAATTTGCTGATTGCCTGCTGCATACGAATACAAAGCATTTGGTCAAAGGGTTGCCGTTATTGTTGAAATTGATGTTGATTTGGTTGCCTGACACATCATTGGGGTCCTGGTGATAAATGTATATATCCGCTGCCAGATTATTGGGCACATTTCCCCCATAGGCCGATTTTATGCAGGGCGCTTCCAAAATTTGGCTGGGCGCCTGGTCGGAAAAGTCGAGCCCTCCGCTGTAGTTTTCACCGCGGTAAATGAAAGTACCGCCATAATCACAGACGGTATTGCAAATCCCCCATTCTTCCGAGGTATAAAGTTGACACCGTGCATGGGACTCGTTGGTCAAAAGGGAGCCGTTTTCAATGCATACAGGGTCATAAAGTGCGGGAGCAGTACAAGAGGGTATCAGGCCCCAGAAACAAATATCATCAATATAATAGTCTGTATTGGTTTGTCCATAGAAATTGGCACCCGCCAGGCGTTTTAGATTGCTGGGCGAACCGTTTTGTAGCGAACCAAGACTGAATTTCCACTGCCGGACGAACTCGCCGTCTATCCATAATTGGGCGGAATCCTTCACCAGGTCAACAATGTTTACCACCGTAAACCAAGTATTCACTGGATAATCGAAAGTTGCAATGGTACTGTTTGCCACTTCCAGGTTTCCGGCCCCTCCCGCGTCAAAAAACACCTCGCATGCCCAGTTTGCATTGCCGCCGTCAGCATCGGGCGTCGTATGGAGCAGGTTGTAATACCCGCCTTTATTGGTCGCTACTTTCATTTTCCACGACAAGCGCCATCGGCTGCTTGTCTGGTTGTCGAGCAGATAAACCAGGTCCGGGTCAATCGTGTTGTTTTGTTGCACACGGACCACTTTATTGCCATTGTCGGTGATCACGTTCGCGTCGTCGGAAATGGCTGTATTACATCCTGCACCGGTATTGGTACAGCGGTCCCATAAAAGCCATCGGGTGCCTTGGGGTGTCAGGGGTTTATTGCTCAGGTAGTCTTCAAACCCGTCGCAGAATATTTTGAGGCCAAATGGCTCATCGTTAGCGGATTCTGCACAAGTGCATGTACAGTTCATCGTCAGGTTGAACGTCCCTTGTTGCGTATTATCGTAGGCATCAATGACCAAGTAGTAAGTCCCCGGATTGAGGTTGACATCCAATACTTCGCGGTACACACCGATCTGGACATTATCTACAATAGAAAATGCATAACAGTTGGGAGGGGAACAGCTCGTAAGCAGAAACATGTCGAAATCAGCGGTATTGAGGATATCCATAATGAAATGGACGCTGGATTTTTGGGAGACAGTTACCTTATACAAGCGGTCGTAACCGGAAAAAGCCGCTCCTGAAACGCAGTTGTAATCGCTGATGGTAAAGTCGTTGCCAGCAGCCGAATTGATCGCTTGGTTGGTGTAGGTTTGACCGCATACGAGCGTGGAAAACACATTGCAATTTGCCAGAGATTCCGATGATTGGGGCGTTCTTCAAAACCGATATACCATGCATTATCGTTGTACTCAGGAGCCTTGCATTGTACGTTGAAGACTTTCAGTATCGTGAATTGATTGATTAGATTGACTACTTTCTTGGCGGATGTCCTCAGGCTTTCGGTATTTATATAATCTTCCAGTCGTTTCTTGTTCAGGTCTGGAACTTCGTTTGTTGCCATTTGTCGATCCAGAAAAGTAGAAAACGAACGAAGTCAAAACAAATGTTGCACAGGTTGAAGAAGTTATTATCC
>JANMME010000293.1:0-7129 GCA_031373015.1 Saprospiraceae bacterium | reverse complement strand
GGCATTTTCTGGCTCTTGGATAGGGGTGGAACACGGATGACACGGATGATAAACGGATATTATTCACGTTGCAGGAAAATCCGTGACTCATCCGTGTCATCCGTGTTCCATCTGCCGACATTTCAAAATCAACCCCTTCAGTCGCGCCACCGTTTCTGTCCTTCCAAGTACCTCTGCCGTCTCAAACACGGCAGGGCCTTTCATCGTACCCACGAGCGCGATCCGCAACAATGGCAAAATATCTCCAGGCTTCATGCCCTTTTCTTGGATGAACGCTTTCACTGCTTCTTCCAGCTCTAGTGCCTTAAAGAGGTCAAAAGTAGTCATTTTTTCTGTCATTTCGGCAAAAACTGCTGCAATGTCGCCATTCCATCGTTTTTGCAAGGTCTCCTCGTCATAAACCCGTACCGGCTCAAAAAGGTAATATCCGATTTCAACAAAATCTGTCAAAAATGTCACACGCTCCTTCATTAAGGAAATGGCCTTTGACAAAAACACATCAGAAACCTGATATCCCTTGGCCTCGGCAAGTGGTCGGACGAGCACTGCCAATGCCGCATCGTCCATCGCATGGATATATTTTTGGTTAAAAGACTTTGCTTTTTCGTAGTCAAATCGCGCCCCACCCTTCCCGATATGTTCAATAGAAAACAGCTGGATCAACTCTTCCATGGAAAATATGTCCTGATCCCCTCCCGGATGCCACCCAAGCAATGCAAGGAAGTTGACCACCGCAGCCGGTAAAAAGCCCGCCTCGCGGAACCCTATAAAACTATCCTCCTCGGTTTCAGCTTTCCAGGCCAGCGGAAACACCGGAATGCCAAACTTGGCCCCGTCGCGTTTGCTCAATTTGCCGTTCCCTACAGGTTTCATAATCAAGGGCAGGTGCGAGAATTTTGGCATGGTGGCTTCCCAACCAAAGCCTCTATACAGCAGCACGTGGTGCGCGGTGCTGGGCAGCCATTCCTCCCCGCGAATCACGTGTGTTATGCGCATGAGGTGATCGTCCACAATGTTGGCCAAGTGGTAGGTTGGCATGCCATCTGCCTTCAAGAGTACCTTATCATCCAATTCGCTGCTCTCAAAAACCACATCGCCACGGATCAGATCCTGGATGTGTATGCTTTGTCCAGGCATCACTTTGAGGCGAATTACGAAGGGCTCGCTGGCTGCAACCCGACGTTTCGCCGCTTCGTCGCCAAGCGTGAGGCTGTTGTTCAAGCCTTCGCGCGTCAGGTAGTTGTAGGTAAAATGCTCCTCGGCCTGGCGGCGATCTTCCAATTCAACAGGCGTATCAAAAGCATAATAGGCATGGCCGCGCTGCACGAGTTCGTGTGCATATTTTTGGTAAATTTCCTTGCGGTCACTTTGGCGGTAAGGGCCGTCCGGGCCCCCAAACCCTACGCCTTCGTCGGGCAACAAGCCTACCCAGCGCAAGGACTCGATGATGTAATCTTCCGCACCGGGCACATAGCGGCCCTGGTCGGTATCCTCGATGCGGAGGATAAAAGTGCCGCCCTGTTGGCGGGCAAGCAGGTAGTTGTACAACGCCGTGCGCACGCCGCCGATGTGCAGCGCGCCAGTGGGGGATGGAGCAAATCTTACGCGTGGTTTTGTCATTTCGTCATGTATCGTCATTGGGCGTCATTGGGTCATAGGGCGTCATTGGGTCATTGTTCGTCATTGGGCCCCAGAATGACGAACAATGACCAATGTCTTGCAGGCGCGCCGCGTGAACAAGCGGCAAAAATAACAGTTTTCTGGCAGGAAGGCCGACGACTTGTCAAGTTGTCGGATTCTGGCGCAATCGAAGCACCCAACCTTTTACTTGCAAAACCCTGTCTTGCAAAAACAGGTGTTTCGCAAACTCATGGCGGGATTGTGTCAAAAGTCGAAAAATGGTTGAATCCAACTCTTGACTTTTGACACATCCTCCCGATTCGACTGACAAAACGGATTCTTACTGATGTACCTTTCAAAAACGCCCCGGCTCCTCCAAAGCCTCTTGCCCAGCTATATGTGGCATGTCCCTACATCGGAAAAAAAGGTTTTCCTTACCTTCGACGACGGCCCCATTCCAGAAGCCACCCCTTGGGTTCTGGACACGCTGCGCGAATTTAGCGCAAAAGCCACTTTTTTTTGCGTGGGAGACAACGTGCGCAAGTACCCCGACATTTTCCAGCAACTTCTGGCCGAAGGCCATGCCGTCGGGAACCATACTTTCAACCACTTAAAAGGTTGGAAAACAGATACTTTAGACTATCTGGAAAATGTGGAACGCTGCGCCGAAATGGTGCCCAGCCCATTGTTTCGTCCACCGTATGGCACCTTGAAGCCTTCGCAAACGCGCTTGCTTAAATCGCAATACCGCATCGTGATGTGGGATGTGCTCAGCGGCGATTTTGACCCGAAAATTTCTCCCGAACAATGCCTGCAAAATGTGTTGGATAACATCCGGCCAGGGTCTATCGTGCTTTTTCACGACAGCCTGAAAGCAGAAACACGGATGCGTTTTGCCCTGCCAAAGGTTTTAGAAAAACTGAAAAATGAGGGCTGGAAGTTCGAGAAAGTGACTGCTGGCTAACGATATGCGTTTATTTGGCACAAAATCTCACTCGCTCCGCAACGACTTCATTCTTGAATGCTGTGACAGGTGGTACACGGATGAGACACGGATTTTATTCCTATAGCCAAATCCGTGCCTCATCCGTGGCATCCTTGGCCCATCAGACCACTCACATCTTCACCACCCGCCCCAACCCATGAACCCCTTCCGCCAAAATCTCCACCGCATACACGCCCGCGCTCAAGTCGCCTAGTTCCAGAGAAATCTCATCCATGCCAGAGGCAATTTGCAAGCTTTGCACCACCCTACCCGTCGCATCCCAAACGCGAATGAAGCCATCACTTTTCAAAGGCGCTTGCAAACGCAGAAGCACCGAGCCCGGAGTCGGGTTGGGTACCATGTCAAAGGCTTGAAGATCAGGAGCATCCGCACCCGTTAGGCAATTGTAATTCGGGTTGTTTACCACGGATGCTGTGAAGGAATTGGTGCAGCCCGTCGCCAAATCCGTCACGACCAGGCCATAAGTGCCGCTCGCATGGGAGCAATACCACAAACCTGTTGCGCCCGGAATCGGGGTGCTGGCATTGTACCATTGCAGGGAGTATTGCGCCGGCAAATAGGATGGATGGCTCACACGCAAGGAGTTGTTGTAGTTGAACCATTCAGGTACCGCAGGCAAGGGATTGATCATCACATTGGCCACATCCGAAACCGCCACACAGCCGTCCGGCGATATGTACTGCACTTGATAGGCGCCGCTTTGTGTGGGCATGTAGATAAAGTCATTCGCGCCCGGAATCAAATTGCCCTCTAAAAGCCATTGATTCCCAAAGCCATAAGACGAAGCCAACACGATTTCGGCCGAGCCCCCGCAAGCCGTCAAGCCATTGGGCGCATTCACGATGGGCGTCACGGGCTGTGGGTACACGATCACTGTATCCCGCGAAAGGATGGTGTCAATCGGATGCAGGATGTTCATCTCTACGGTGAGCCCGCCGGCCACCAGCGTGCCCTCGCTCAGGATGTTGAATGTAAGTATGCCGCAATTGTCGTCAGTGCCTTTGATGCCCGCATCATCGTCCCACACTTGCAGCTGGTAGTTGCCCGGCCCAAGATGGAGATTGACCGGGAAAATATGCGGCAAGGAAGTGCTGTTGATGGCGGGTGAGGAGTTGAAGGCAATGTTGCCGTCCGGGTAACGAATCTCCAGGAAAAGGTCTGGATTGCCGAAAAGTGGCGGGTCGGTGCAGTCAACGTCATTGACCTGAATGCTCTCCAGCACATAGCCCGCCGTGTCTATAATGGCTTGATAAGCAATCTGATATGCCCCCGGTTGGCTATAGGTATGTGGCGGCGGGTTTTCCTCTGTCGTCATAGGAGAGCCGTCGCCAAAATCCCAGAAATAGGAGTAACCGTCCGAGCCATTGGAGGGCAAGTTGTTCGTGACGCTCACCGTCGTACTGCCACAACCGATCGGGTTGGTGATCGAAAACCCATCGGTCGTGCTGACTTTGGGCGCGATGTAGAGCGACATCGGGAACGACGACTCCTGCGAAATGACAAACACGGTGGCTTTTAACTTCACGGTCAGCACAAACGAGTCCGATTCCAGCGGCGTGCCGCAGATTCTCATGCAACCGTCGGTCTGGGTGGCCGGGTCAAACACCGTCTGGTTCAATTGCCAATAAAGCCCCGGGGGCAAACCCTCCACGGAGAGTATTTCAAATTTTGAGATCGTGAGTCCCGGCGGCGTGGTGGTGTCCACGACATTTACAGGCGTGGTGGTTTTGGGCAATCGGAACGACACATCATGGTCGTACGGCGTTCCTTTCACCCCATCGGGAAGGCTGGGCAAATAGATCGTGTCGGCAGGAAAAGCCGCAGGCACGTTGACCACGCAGCCCGGGCAGCCCGTTTGCGCATGAAAGATCTGGACGAAGAAAAGCGTGGAAAAACAAATGGTTAGTAGAAGCTGTCGCATGGATACAACCGGTTAAAATGTGAAAAAATGTTGCACAACAGAAGACGAAGTTCAGTGGCAGGAGGCAGGAGCAGTTTACAGCTCAAGCCCTTTGCAACACTGTACGAAGATTAAAGGCAACCATCTTTTCGATGAGACCGATTGAGAGCAGGGATTAAAACTGGTTAGGATGGAACACGGATGACACAGATGAGACACGGATTTGCATAGATATCTGGATGAATGCAAAAAAATCTGTGCAAATCCGTGCCTCATCTGTGTCATCCGTGTTCCATCCTAACCAGCTACAAACTATTTATCGCGCAATAACCATCCGCCGGGTCGCTTTGCCCTCGCGGTTGCTGAGGGTATAGAAATAGGCGCCGTTGGCCAGATCTCCGGCATCAAAGGTGAATTCGTTGCGGCCTATCTCGAGGCGGAGTTTCTGTATATACACACGTTGACCGAGTAGGTCGAACACTTCAAACTGGAATTCGCCGGGCACAAGGGACTCGGCTGTGATAACCGTTTGATTGCCAAAGGGGTTTGGCACGTTTTTCAACAAAGTGAACTGATTGCCGCGATCGTAAGTACCAACGAGGCATTCAGGGGTTTTCAGTGTCAGGTAATAGTGCGATCCAGGCGCGACCTGTCCAGGGAATATGATTTGAATAGGGCCGAGCGCTGTCGTGACGGTGGCCGTGATACCAAGGTCAAAGGTGTCGGGGGCCATGTTGGCGTTTGTCGGAGTTCCGTACAGCACAATACAGCCCAAGGTGCCTGCGGCAAAGACGCAGTTAGGTGGGTCGCAAGCATAAGTAAGGCCTTTCGGCATGTCGCTGATGGCGTTCGTGGTAGCGATGCTCACGCTCGTAACAGGGATATTCAGATACGAAGTCGGCACATTGACCGTCACGGATTGGTTGTAAGGGTGGTCAATGCAAGCGTCGTTGAGGTTGTAATTGGGGGCAGCGGTGGTGTAAGGCAAGGGCCACAGCAGCGAGTCGGTACCGTAAATAACCGAGTCGCGCTTGCATATCGGGGCTTGAGCGGCAAGTGAAAGGGCGCAAAAGAGCGCGAACAGCATGGTCAGCGTTTTTTTCATAGTCAGGCTTTGTTTAATCAGAAACGTTGTGAAAATCAGTTTGGGCAAAAATGAGGCGGGAAGTTCCGGCCTTTTGTGGATTTGATGTGAAAAATTTAGGTGGTTTGTAAAATGTTGACGGAATTAGTGCCAACAAATCACCTCACCAAGGTCACATCCCCGCTCATCCAAATGATTTCCCCGTCAATAAATTCGATCTGAGCCACCCATACAAATACGTCAATGTTCAATTCCTGCCCTTTAAACGTGCCATCCCAGCCCCGTGGTTCGTCGTTGGTCTTGATGTTGTTGGCCTGATAAATTTGTCCGCCCCAGCGGTTGAAAATCTTGAGCACCAGGATTTCTTTCACCCCATCATCTGAAAATATGGTAAAAAAGTCGTTGCTGCCATCGCCGTTCGGCGTAAAGACGTTCGGGGCGTAAACCCTTCGGTGAGGCCTTATCTGGTAGCAAAGGGTATCGAGGGCAATACAGCCTTTTTTACTGCGCACCAGAACCTGCTGACATCCGGAGTGGGTGGGCTGGAAACTGTAGGTATAGCAATCCGCACATTGCAAAGAATCTTCCGACCCCCACCACGTATAGTCCATGACCTCGGAAAGCGGAAGGTTGACAATCGCTTGCAAGTCAATAAAATCGCCCAGGTTTACAACCAAATCCAGCCCCAACTCAACGGTTTGAACGATTGGATCGGCGAGATATTCGCTTGCTGTTGACGTACATCCATGGGCATCCGTGGCGCTGACCATATAAGTTCCAGCCGATAGACCGCTGATGTCCGCAGTAGTTTGTCCACTGCTCCACCGAAACGCGTAAGGCGCCACCCCGCCGTTGGCGGTTGCGTTCAAAGTGCCATCTTCGTCACCAAAGCAGCGGAGCTTTGTTTTGGCCGTCTGAAGGACGAGCGGAGGCGGCTCTTGTACCTGCGCCGTAGCCGTCAACAAACAACCGTGAGCATCGGTAATGCTGAGCGCGTAGTTGCCCATCGGCAGGTTTGCGATCTGAGGGGTATTCGCGCCGTTGTTCCAATGGTAACTGTAGGGCGAAGCGCCGCCCGTCACGGCCACTGAAACCGATCCTGTAGAACTGCCGTTGCAACCCACGTCTTGCACGCTGCTATTGCTAAATAGGGCACTGGGCTGGACAACCGCTGCAAGAGCCGTCAGGGTGCAACCATGGGCATCTGAGGCGGTCACGATGTAAGTTCCTGCCGTTAGATTGGGATTGCTCGTCCCAAGCGTGCCATTACTCCACTGATAGGTGTACGGACCGGTGCCGCCGCTTATGTTGGTGGTAATCCCGCCATCGGCGCCACCGTTGCAGGACACTGGGCTTGCATTTGCACCCAATTGAATGGCTGGCGGCTGAATGACCGTAGCCGAATTCACCGAACTGCAACCATGATCGTCCGTAACCGTGACGCTGTAAGTACCCGTTGCCAGGCCTTGGTTCAGGAGGCCCGTTTGGCCATTGCTCCAAATATAATTGTAGGGCCCCA
>JANMME010000260.1:0-11991 GCA_031373015.1 Saprospiraceae bacterium | reverse complement strand
CAAATCATTCGGCCGTTTCGGTGTTCAAAAGAGAGCCATCAGAACGGGTTCTGAATGTCCGGATTGTTTACAAAAGTCGTATCCGTCAGGGTATGCAAGAATTTAACGATGGCTTTTTTCTGGTTGTTGGTAAGCCCCGTGAAAGTGCCGTCGCCGTTGGGGAAACCAATTTGGTTTAGAAACGCGCCTTCGTTCACCACGCCAAAGCCATTGTCGTCGTACTGGTCCAACACTTGCTCGAGCGTTTGGAAGCGCCCATCGTGCATATAAGGAGCAGTTAGTGCGATGTTACGCAAGGTTGGAGAGCGGAATTTGCCCTTGTCAGATTCTATCCCCGTAACTTCAAATCGCCCTAAATCTTTAAATTCAGAGAGCGAACCCACACTGTCCAGCCCGTTGTTGAAATAATTCCCGCCGGTCAGTGTAATGCCCCCATGGCAATGAAAGCATTGCGCATCGGGCAGGCTGTAGAATTGGCCTTCATCAAAGAACATCAGTTTGCCGTCTATTTCGTCGTCGTCGAAAGCGTTGAAGTTGCCGCCAATAAACTCGTCAAATTTTGACTTGCCACTGCTGATCAGGATGCGCTCAAATTGGGCTATAGCTTTGGCAGCCAATTCTTTGCTGATTTCCGAACGATTACTGATGCCAAATGCTTTGCGGAAAAGCGCCGGATAAGTAGGGTGCGTTTTCAACTTCCCCACCACATTTACCCAGGTATTGTGCATCTCGATGACGTCTTCCACCGGGCGCAAGGCCTGGGCTTCGAGGGTGGCAGCACGGCCATCCCAAAACAAACCCTTGTCCACATACGCGACGTTGAGCAGCGACATGGAGCTACGCCGCCCAGCAATGTGGTCTATGCCCGTAGAGACCGCCTTGTTGTCCGTAAAACTCCCTTGAGGGCTATGGCAGGTGGAGCAGGACATCGTACTATCTGCCGATAGGATGGGGTCATAGAAAAGGCGACGCCCCAGTTGCACTCCTTCCACCGTCATGGGGTTGTCGGCTGGAATGGGCACCTCGGGGAAGTTAGCGGGTTTCACGATGGTGTAGGTCTGAGGGGAATAGGGGATGTCCGTCAAATCGCCGGTCACTACAGGCGGCGGCGGGTCATCTTTGCGGCAGGCTGCGATGAGGGTTATGGCCACTAAAGTTGCGAAGGCCAGCCAGAGGATATTTTTGTTCAGAGGATTTTTCATAAGTGTGCTATGTGGTAAATTAATACTATTGTTCCACAGTGGTTGCCCTTCCAAGGTTGGCGGTTAAGATTTGCGCCACTGTTACATCGCTTACGCTGTTAGAGGTGGCGGGGTGCGCCACGATGTCGTACAAAGTCCCGTCGGCCAACGTGAGGAATTTTTTCATGTCGAAGGTTACCCTTGCACCTGCTTGCCCGGCTTCTACATGAATGGGCTGTGAAAACTCAAAGGTTTTGTACACGGCATTAGAACCACAATGGTATGCAAAAGAAAGGTTTTTGCTGCCGTTGTTGTCGGGGTCGGCTTTTCCATCCAGCGTTGCGAAAATATAACTGTTCCAGGCAGACCAGTAATCTGTTTCGACTGCCAGCGGGTGGCCTGCGGGGAAGTCGGCAGGTCGTTTTGAATTCAGGGAGGGTTTTACACCATAGCCGATGCGAATACCCGTGTAATCCCCTTCTGGCACGTTTTTAAATGTGATGGTCGGCGTCGCAAAAGTTGCATTGGCAGGCGTGAAATCAAGGTAAACGACTTCCGATAAAAAAGTTTCCTTGCTGCCGTTCAGCAGTGTAATATCGGACAGATACATTCTACAGGCCTCAAAAAAAAGCGGGATAGCGCCGAATTGGTAGTCTTTGCTTTTTTCCAACTGGACACCATCGAAAGTGGCCCTGAAAGTGATGTCGAAATTGCCGCCTGTGCCTTCAGTGCTGTTTTCTCCGCAGGAGGACAAACAGGCAATGACTGAAATGATAAGTAGTAGTGTTATTTTCTTCATGGCAGTAATTTTATGGATATTGGACATTGGATGTTGTCCACCGTCCAATGTCATTGTGAAACGCTGAAAGTAGCAAGCAAGTTGGCTATAATGGTGTTTTTCCAAGCCGGAATGTCGTGTGTTGTCCAATTTACCCCTTCAAACATCTTCTTGTAATCCACCCTCAATACCAAGTGGAAATCATAGCCTGTAGGATGTACAAATAAGCCCGTCGCCCCGATGCGTGGCTGGCCCAAATCGGATTGCAGGAATCGGATCGTATCGGCTTGTGTGAGTGCCATCGAATCGCGGACCACAACGGCTTCTAAGAACACAAATCCCGCCGATTGACCGCGCCAAAGGCTGTCTGTCTGTGCAGAAAGCGGATGGTTCGCCGGGGCTTTTGTGGGCACCACTTTTTGCGCCTCTGCTGACAAGCCAAGGCGGAAGTTCAGTTCCTCAAAAAGGCCATCCTGTCTAAAGGCGCCCACGACATAATCAACTGGAGTCCTGCGCACCAACTGAAAATCATTGGTGAAAAGTAGGCTGCTGGTGTCGCTGCCGATGAAGGTAGCGAGGGTAAGCGTGTCGCTCACCCGGAAAACTTGTCCACTCTGAAACAGTTGAAAATCAGAAAGATAAAAGGCCACACTTTTGATTCTGAACAAATGGCCATTGGCGTCGGGGTACAGGGAGTCGTTGCGGAAAAGCAGGGTGTCGTACACCTGATCTACCGTCAACACAAGTTTGGGGTAAACACAGCAGCAGTCTTTGTCGGCCCCGGCGTCGAAGTTGGTAGCCGCAATGTCGAGGCAGCCCTCTTTCGGCTCGAAACAAGCCGTTAAGCCAAGGACAAAAAGCAAGGTGCAAAGGGCAAGGGGTAAGCGGTTCATGTATTTTTACTGGAATTTTTCCTCTGCGTTTATAAAAGGGGCGGCTTCAAGCCTCAAACCTACGCAATCAGCCAAATTATAGGTTGTGATCTGTTGCTGATTTATGTCACCCCCTTGAAAGATTTTTATCTGTATTTGTTTGGAGAAAACTTTAAGTCGCCTCCTAACTTATATTCAATGCCTCAAGCCCCCAACTCTTTCAACACCTGTTTGATGTATTGTTTCACCTGCGAGGAGAACTCTTTTTCAATGATCCAGCCTGCGTAATGGCGCTCGCGAGCCAGGACGACTTTTACGGGTTCGCCTACATATTTGCCAAAATTGAACACTACGGTGCCGTCCTGCTGAACCCTGAGTTTTTGCGTCGCGTCTACAAAGTTGAGGTCATTGGTAAATTCATGGATGGCCTGCATGTCATTTTTGATGGGCGCAGGCACGATGTTTCCGTCTTCGTTCAGCAGGTCTTTGCCTTCATAAGCGCGAATTTGCCCTTGGAAAACGGCCACGGTGGCCCGCACATCGGCCAAGGCATCGTGTGCGTCTTCGAGTTCCTTTTGGCAATAGAGTCGGTAGGCGGCCTTCAGGGTGCGCGGTTCCATCTTGTAAAAGATACGCTGGGCATCTATCAAACGCCGCTTCGAGATGTCGAATTCCATGCCCACGCGGGAAAACTCTTCCATGAGCATGGGCACGTCGAAACGGTTGGAGTTGTAGCCTCCCAGGTCAGCATTGCCGATAAAATCCCAGATTTTTTGGGCCACCTGTGCGAAAGTGGGCTTGTTGGCGAGGTCTTTGGGTGTGATGCCGTGTATGGCCATTGACTCCTCCGAGATCGGAATGCCGGGGTTGATGAGCATCGAAAGTTCTTCGGGTGCTTGGCCGTTTTTGCGGAGTTTTACCAGCGCGATCTGAACGATGCGGTCGCGGATGACGTTCAGCCCCGTGGTTTCCACATCAAAGAAAACGAGGTCGCGGTCGAGATTGATTTTGAAATCTTCCATAATTGGGTGGCGAAGGTAGGGAAGGGATTGAAGGGTTTGATTGGAGAATTCGCTAAACGAGTAAAAATAAACCGCAGAGACGCAAAGGCGCAGAGCGTATCAAAATCAATCCTTTGCGTCTCTGTGCCTCTGCGGTTTATTATTACTCGCTTACTTTGCCATGTTAAATTTTCAACCAAATTAAAGCCTTTTGTCCTTTTGGAACTTAAAGCCCCCAAAAACACCCATTTTTGCGCACCCATTCAAACCCCTAAACCATTCAAACCACCCACATCAATCCATGCAACCCTTGCCCTATACTCCCCGCGATATTTCCTGGCTTTCTTTCAATCACCGGGTACTACAAGAAGCCAAAGACCCTGCGGTGCCGCTTTTGGAGCGGCTCAAGTTTTTGGCCATTTACTCCTCTAATTTGGACGAGTTTTTCCGCATCCGCGTGGCGGGCATCCGCAAGCTTAAGAAAGTAGGCAAAAAAACCCGCGCCCAACTCCACTTCGATCCCAGCGAACTGCTCAAAGAAATCCACCAGATCGTCAACAGGCAGCAGGAGGAGTTTTCCATAATCTTTGAGAAACAGATCGTTCCAGAACTCCGCAAGCACCACGTGCATATCCTGCGGCGGCTTGATCTGAATGATGAACAGCGGGCGTTTGTAGAAGGCTATTTTCAGGGCAATTTGCTTCCTTTCGTAATGCCTGTGTTGCTCGTCAAGCGGCGCATCAATCCTTTTTTGGCAAATGCCCACCTTTACCTGGCCGTCCATTTGCGCCAAAAAAAGAAACCATTGTCCGACAGTGAATACGCTTTGGTAAAAATCCCCTCCGACCAGGTGCCGCGCTTCGTGCCACTGCCCACAAAAGGCGACCGCCACGACGTGATCTTGCTCGACGACATTGTGCGGCATTCTGTGTCGCGCCTGTTTCCCGGCTACGATATTCAAGATACCTATTCCATCAAACTCACCCGCGATGCCGAACTCGACATTGAAGACGAGTTCAGCGGCGATCTCGTTCAAAAGATAAAAGCGAGCCTGCAAAAACGGCAGGTAGGCCCTGCCAGCCGATTTGTGTACGACCGCGATATGCCCCAGCATTTGCTTTCCTACTTGCAAGACACATTTGACTTGCGCAAAAACGATATGCTTCCAGAAGGGCGCTACCACAACAACTTCGACTTCTTCCGATTCCCGGATTTCGGACTCAAACACCTGAAAAACAAGCCCTTGCCCGCACTTCCGCACCCTGTTTTGACCGACGCGCCCGATATGTTCAAAGCCATTTGGGAAGCCGATCAGCTGATTCATGTGCCGTACCAATCCTTTGAGCCCGTCATCCAGTTCTTTGAAAAAGCCGCGCGCGATCCTGCCGTGACCCACATCAAGGTAATCCAATACCGCGTGGCCAAAAGCAGCCGTATTCTTGAAGCCCTCATGGAAGCGGTGCAGCACGGCAAGCAAGTATCGGCCTTTGTTGAAATCAAAGCCCGCTTTGACGAGGCCACCAACCTCGAATGGGGCGAGCGCTTGGAGAAAGCGGGTGTGCGTGTGCACTACTCACTACCTGGTGTGAAAGTCCATTCAAAACTCGCCCTCGTGCGCCGTGTCGAAGAGGGGCACCCAAGGCTCTACGCCTATCTTGGCACCGGCAATTTCCACGAAGAAACGGCCAAAATATACTCTGATTTTGGTATTTTTACCGCTGACCCCCGCCTTACCAACGAAGTGAGCAATGTGCTGGCACACTTGGAAAACATGCCGCAGCCTCAAGGGTTTAAGCACCTTTTGGTTGGTCAATTCAACCTTCGCGAAAAGCTTTACCGCCTGATCGCCAACGAGCTAGAGGCAGCCCAAAAAGGCCAAAAGGCCGAAATGATCCTGAAGTTCAACAGCCTCGAAGACAAAGAAATCATCGCCAAACTCTATGAAGCCGCCATAGCGGGGGTGAAAATCCGCATAATCGTGCGCGGCATCTGTTGCCTCGTGCCCGGCATTAAGGGCTTGAGCGACAACATCGAAATTGTCAGCATTGTAGACCGATACTTGGAACACGCCCGCGTGTTCGTGTTCCACAACGGCGGCGACGAACTTATCTTCCTCAGCAGCGCCGACTGGATGGAGCGCAACCTTTCTTTTCGGATCGAAACCATCTTCCCCATCTATGACCCGGCAATCCGAGGCGACATTCGCGAAATGCTCGAAATACAAATCAACGACAACGTGAAGGCCCGCATCATTGACCAAAAAAACCTCAACCAGTATCGCCGAACCAGCAGCGACATCCCGGTGCGCACCCAGTTGGAGACTTATTTTTACCTGAAAAGGAAACTCGAAGCAGGAAAGGAAGATGTGGGTGGAGAGCAGTAAGGAGTGACAGGATTACCTGCCTCCGGTCGCAGAAGGCTTGCCGCAGCCTTCCTGCCCTTCGAGCCTCGGCAGAGGGGGGCGAAGTAGGGAGCAGGATAAATTCAGAAAATTTTTTTCAAAAAATATTTGCCTATCCGAGTTGATCGGACTTATCTTTGCCGCCGCAAAACGCAAGACACCAGTCTTGAACAGTAAACACAAATTGCGGAAATAGCTCAGCTGGTAGAGCGCGACCTTGCCAAGGTCGAGGTCGCGAGTTCGAATCTCGTTTTCCGCTCAAAGCCTTTCCGATGTGTCGGGAAGGCTTTTTTGGTAACTATTCGAAAGTTTTTCTTAATTTTGTTGCCCAATTAGCCCGGGTGGTGAAATGGTAGACACGAGGGACTTAGTTCTTTGATTTTTTAGCCAAAATTGTTTTGTCATGGCAAAATACAATTTCGATTCGGAATTTCAGGTTCGATTTGTTGAAGTTTGTAATGCGTCAATTAGTATGAATCAGGCCGCGATTGCACTGGGTATGAATTATAAAACCTTATGCACTCACGCAAAGCGGCTTGGCTGCTTCAAATCAAATCAGGCAGGAAAAGGTATTTCCAAAATCATTAAAGGGAAAGCGGTGCCACTTCAGGACATTTTTTCTGGTCAATACACTTATCAGTCTCATAAACTGAAAAAGCGATTGCTTAAAGAAAATGTAAAATTGCACCGCTGTGAAAATTGTGATTTGTCGGAATGGCTTGAATGCCCAATCCCATTGGAACTGCATCATAAAGACGGAAACAGGTACAACAACGCTTTTGAAAATTTGCTCTTGTTGTGCCCTAACTGTCACGCTATGACAGACAATTACCGCGCTAAAAACATCAGAAAAATTTGAGTGCGCATTCAGAAATGTTTGACGTAAAGCCGCTTAAATTCGGGGAAACCTCTCAAAAGTGGCAATCCCGAGCCAAGTCCTCCGAGAATTCGGGGGGAAGGTGTAGAGACTTAACAGGCGGTACCTAAGCCACGCGAATCGCGTGGTATGGTAAAGAGAAAGTCCAGACCACAAATCCCACCAATAGTAGGCGGGAGCGGCGAAAGTCGTAGTTGGTAAGAAAATCCCTTGACCTTTATCGGTCGTGCAGGTTCGAGTCCCGTCCCGGGCACAAAAAGAGCCCCCAGATGTAATGTCTGGGGGCTTTTCGATTTTAGGAAGGTAAAGTGGGCGAGGGCTACAGATGTAAGGCAGTTGCTTTTGATTTGCCGACGAAAAAGGTGTGATCACCCCAGCATCTTTAGAAACCACTCCTTTTCTGTCAAAATCTCCTCCACGGCAATGGCCGTCCGCAAGGCCTCCACGGCTTTAGGTTTATTAAAATCCAAAGCCATTAACTGCTGCGTATAGGCCACGACCAACCCGTAGTTTGTACGGTGGTAGCCTATGCTTGTATGCCGTTTGATATAATTTTTCATGCCTTTCAGGTGGTTTTCTAAGAGGTCGAACTCTCCCGTTTCGTAAAATATTTTTAATTGTAAAGTCTTGGCAGTCAGGTTATTGAGTAGGTCTTTGTAATCGGAGCGTTGCAGACTTAGCAGGGCAGTTTTGAAATCTCGATGGGCGTAGGCCACGCGCGCGAGGCCGAGGCTAGCCGTGGCTTCCCGCCATTGGCGTTCGAGCAGGTTTTTGTGTTCCAGGATGAAGCGTTCTGCCCAATCCAACTCCCCAACCCTGAGGGCAATAGCGATGATGTTGTTGAACGCAAAACGCGAAATCTGCCCGTTTTCCAAGAGCAGTTTTCGGGCCAGCGCGGCCTGGTACAGGTCAAGGGTGGCGCGCAGCCAGCCTTCAGCCGATTGGTTGATCTTTTTAATGCCAAAATTGATGGCCAGGAGGTAAAGTGTGCGCAATTCATCGGGCGGGAATGCCTCGGCGTGGGCAGCGAGAATCGCCCGAAACCGATCAAAATGCCTTTCCGCATCCGGAAGATCCGTCTGGAATTTATAGCAGAAATAGTAAAGCCCCACGGCGGGGATTTCCAGCAAATTTTCTGATTCAGCATGAGATAAAACCTCCCCAAGCAAGCCGATTCGATATTCCGTTTTCAGCACTGTTTGACGTGAAGCGGCGAGGCAGGCCAAGCGCAGTTTGCGCACTATATAAGCCGTGTCCATCAGGTCAGAAGTGGCTTGCAGGTTGAACACTTCTGTGCGCATTGTGCCCGAATCGAATTGGTAACGCTCCCATTCCACTAGATTCAGGTCGTGGAAATAATCGGCGTGCCGCCAGGGTTGCTGCTCACGGCTTTGTCGGGCCTCCCGGAGCGTGATGTTGAAGTGTTTACCGAGGTTTCGTTTGCGGTAGGCAGCGGCAATGCGGATTTTAGCGCGGCCTTCATCCTGAAATTTTTCGTTGTAGGCCAGGTACTTTTCCAGCAAGGCGAGCAAGGCTGAATTTGCCTGACGTGATTTGACCCCGCCCTCGGTTTTGTTCAGGATAATGGCGACCTCTGCTTCTTTGGGCAAACGCCCGGCGCGACGACAGGCATCCAGATAGTCGAACAACACGATGGGCTGCTGGCGGGCATTGAAAAAGGGCGAGCGGACGAACTTGCCAAACTCGCGGGCATCCGTTGTCGTGAGTGTAGCAAAGGCCTCCCAAAGCAAAGTTTTTTCCATAAGTAATGGCAAATTTAGGAAGCCTTTTTAAAATTTCAATAAACTTTTTTATTTTAAAACATTGTAAATCAATTTTTTTAAAATTTTATTTATAAAATAGAGGGGAACAAGTTTGAAAAAATGTCTTTGCACAGCCAAGCAGCAAGCCCAACATTTGTAGCATCAAAAGACTGTCAAGCGAATTCGCGCCCTGTATTTCTCTCATCGCCACCATGGATTTCTGAATCCGAGGTATATCAAATTTGAAAAAACGACTCATTATGACACCCATACGCTACACTTACTTTCTCCTGTTTTTGTGCCTATTAGCGGGTAAAAGAACCGCCCAAGCCCAATGCAGCGCCAACGCTGTGGCTACCAATGTCAACTGCTTTGGCCAAAGCAATGGAAGCGTTGACTTGACCCCCGCCAATGGCACAGCCCCCTACACCTACGCCTGGTCGAACAGCCAGACGACGGAAGACCTTTCCAATTTACCGGCAGGTATTTATAGCTGCACCGTTACGGACAACCTGGGTTGCAGCTCCATAGCCGTGGCCACTGTGACACAACCGGCAGCGTTAACGGTTACGGTCTTGGATGCTCTCCTTACTTGTATTGTATGGAGTATGAGTTTAAGTCCTTCGATCAGTGGAGGCACTTCACCCTACCATTATCAATGGGGAACCGGCTCCACTGCCAACACCATTCAGGTGCAACAACCCGGCGTCTATTCCCTCACGGTTACAGATGCAAATGGCTGTACGGCTACTGAAACAGCAAATGTATTAATGGACGGAGTCCCGCCTGTCGCTTGTGTCGGGCCTAGTCAAATATTGACCTGCGCGCTCACACAAATTGCGCTTGATGGCAGTTGTTGCTCCATTGGGCCGAACTTCTTCTACGTCTGGCAAGGGCCGGGCATTAACAGTGGCAATTTTGACGACCAATCGCCCACGATCAGCCTTCCGGGAATTTATACGATCACCGTTACGAACGCCACAAACGGCTGCACCTCAACAGCCAATGTGACTGTCGTTGAAGATGCCAATATCCCAACCATCAGTATAACATCAGGCTTGGAACTTCCCTGCGGAGGTGGTACCGTAACTCTACCCGGTATTGGCCAGGGAGGTCCGATTATCACCTTTATATGGGCGACCCAAGACGGCAATATTCTAAGCGGTGGAAATACGCTAAACCCTGTGGTCAATGAACCGGGAACCTATACCTTATTGGTTACCAACACTGGAAATGGCTGTACTACTACGGCCAGCGTCATTGTCAATGGCGGAGGCACCCTTTGTAGCATGATAGAAGGCCGTGTCCTACAGGACACCATAAAAAACTGCCTAACCGATACAGGAGAGCCTCCAATCTCCGGCTGGATCGTAAAGGCTCAAGGGACGTTGGGCAATTATTATGCCCTGACAGATGCAAACGGCGATTACCAGATATCTGTGCAGACTGGTGGCAATTATGCTGTTTCAGCGATTGCTGCGAGCGCATTATGGGAGGCTTGCCCGGCCATCCCCAATGTCTTGGCAGCAAACCCCAACGAAACATACACTGCCAACGACTTGTTTTTTCAAAAATTAGCGGGATGTCCCCTGCTTACGGTTGACCTCAGTTCGGGCAATTTGCGCAGGTGTTTTGACAACAACCATTTCAGTGTATCTTACTGCAACAACGGTACCGCAGTGGCCGAAAACGCGTACGTGGACGTGACCCTCGACCCGCTATTTACGCCCCTGAGTTCCACGATCCCTTACACGGACCAGGGCGGCGGTGTATTGCGTTTTTTGTTAGGGAACATTAACGTCGGGCAATGCGGTTTCTTTAGCATTAAGGCCCATCTCAGTTGCGACGCGGTGCTGGGCCAGACGCATTGCTCTGAAGCCCATATTTACCCAGACATTTCCTGCATTCCAACCAACCCCTTGTGGTCGGGCGCAAGCCTCCAGATCAATAGCCAGTGCCAATCCGATTCGCTTCGTTTCACCATCCAAAACGTTGGCACGGGCAATATGACCAGCTCCGTTGACTATGTGGTGACCGAAGACCAAGTCATGTTGATGTCGGCCCCTTTGCAACTCAATGCAGGACAAGCGGTCACCATCGGCGTGCCCGCCAATGGCAGCACCTGGCATTTGGAAGTGGAGCAAGTGCCCTTCCACCCCGGCCATTCCGCGCCCACCATTTCGGTAGAGGGCTGTACCACTGGCAGCTCTTTTTCAACGGGTTTTGTGACTATGTTCCCCGCCGACGATGCCGACGAATTTATTGATATTGATTGTAAGCAAAACACGGCCTCTTCCGACCCGAACGACAAGCAAGCGTTCCCAAAAGGCTATGGAGCAGCGCATTACGTACGCCCAGGTACGCCGCTGGAATACCAAATCCAGTTCCAAAACACGGGCAACGACACCGCATTTACGGTTCGCGTAGTGGATACGCTGTCTTCGTGGCTCGACCCAGCGACGATCCGCCCCGGCGCAAGCAGCCATCTTTACACTTGGGACTTGAACGGCGCGGGAGTGCTTTCGTTTTTGTTCGAGCACATTCTTTTGCCCGATTCCAATGTGAACGAACCTGCCTCGCACGGTTTTGTAAAATTCACGATCTATCCCCGCACAGACGCTCCACTTGAAACCGTGATCGAAAATACCGCCGAAATCTATTTTGATTTCAACGATGCAATCGTCACGAATACCACTTTCCATCGCCTGGGAGAAAATTTTATAACGGTTGGTTTATGGCAGCCCCTGCAATCTGGATATGAAGTATTAGTATCTCCCAATCCATTTTCCGACATGGCATGGTTGGAAGTAAAAGGACTTCGACAAAACGTCCCGATACGTTTGCAAGTGTTTGATTTACAAGGGAAATTGCAAATGGAAATGGATTCGGAGGGCAGCGTTTTTCAGTTGAAAAAAGGTGGTTTGCCTGGAGGGCTTTACCTTTTCAGAATAGAACAAGGAGGGGTGAACATAGGCAGTGGGAAATTGATGATTCAGGACTGATCCTAAGGAGTCTTAACCCAAGTTTCGTATGTAGTCCCCAACCTTATGGTCGGTCAAAATAGTTACCATTGCGGATGTTTTTAAAAAAAATGTGTCAAAGGCCAAACGTATTACGA
>JANMME010000209.1:0-3123 GCA_031373015.1 Saprospiraceae bacterium | reverse complement strand
CGATAAGAAGATCAGCAATATGCAAGACCTCGTGCCTGTGCTCGAGAGGTCGTTGCAGACGGGTCGTCCGCTCCTCATTATCGCAGAAGATGTTGACAGCCAGGCACTTGGCGTGTTGGTGGTCAACCGCCTCCGCGCTGGTCTCAAAGTGGTTGCCGTGAAAGCCCCTGGTTTCGGCGACCGTCGCAAAGCCATGCTCGAAGACATCGCCATCCTCACCGGCGCCACGGTCATCAGCGAAGAGCAAGGCTACAAACTCGAAAATGCCGGCCTCGAACACCTTGGCTCTTGCGAGCGCATCACGGTGGACAAAGACAACACGACCATCGTAGGTGGCAAAGGCAAAGCTGAGGACATCAAATCCCGCATTGGCCAGATCAAACAGCAAATCGAAGCCACTACAAGCGACTACGACAAAGAAAAACTGCAAGAGCGCCTCGCCAAATTGGCAGGTGGCGTGGCAGTGCTCTACATCGGTGCCTCTACGGAAGTCGAAATGAAGGAGAAAAAAGACCGCGTTGACGACGCGCTCCACGCTACCCGTGCTGCCATCGAAGAAGGCATCGTACCGGGCGGCGGCGTAGCCCTCGTGCGTGCCATTAAAAGCCTCGATGGACTCAAAGGCGTGAACGAAGACGAGAACTACGGAGTTGCCATCGTGCGCAAATCGCTCGAAGCACCTATCCGCATCATTGCAGAAAACGCTGGTGTGGACGGTTCGCTCGTATTCCACAAAGTGCTGGACGGCAAAGGCTCCTTTGGCTACAATGCGCGTACCGATGTGTACGAAGACCTGAAAAAAGCAGGCATCATTGACCCCACCAAAGTAACCCGTGTCGCGCTCGAGATGGCAGCGTCTATTTCTGGTCTCGTGCTCACTACCGAGTGCGTCATCAGCGAGAAGCCTAAAAAAGGCGACGGCGGCGGACATGGCCACCCGGGAATGGGCGGCATGGATGGGATGATGTAAGCGAGATTGAGATATTTTGATATTGAGATATTAAAATGGGGCGCGTCGGCAACGGCGCGCCCCATTTGTTTTTGGCTGGTTTTTGTCAGATGGAAGGATTGTAGAAAATGTGAATGAGTGAGCAGGTACTTTCGTTGGCGATTTCCAACCATTTTATTTCATCGATCAACTGATTTACCTGCCATGCGAAAAACAATCTACTTGTTTGCTCTTTGCCTTTTTTCTGTTTTGCAGATTTCTTTAAACGCCCAATGGACAAAGACCAATGGGTTGTCAGGTGGTAGTACCTCTAACCTGAGCAACTACGGCGACACGGTACTGGCCACTGTTGGCAATGAACTTTACTTTTCCACCAACCACGGGGAGACTTGGTCACCCGTTATAAACCCTTCTTATTGTGGGATCAATACACTTTCAATAGATGGCCAAAATGTTTTTGGATACGCTTACGACCGTAACGCGCAAAAACGCATTGGATTCCGAACAGACGACTTTTTTCAAACCATGCACTTGATATCCATTGCAGACACGCTGGATTTACGCGATTTTTTCTTGGCACATGGGTATCTCTATGCAAAGGGATATTCTAATAATTACCCTAAACTCTACCGTACCAACAACAATGGTGTAACTTGGGAGTACGTCGCACCAAGCTCGCCCAGCGATGTGCAATTTGATGGTCAACGCATTACGGGAGATAGTTATCACTACATACTTCAATCTACAGATCAAGGTTTTACTTGGGACACACTGTTTCAATATTCAGGCAATGTAAATCAATTGCTCCAACACGAAAACCACCTTTTTGTCTTCATCTACTACCCAGTGGAAGGATGTTATACATCAAATGATTATGGCCAAACCTGGCAGTATTACCAAAACAATATCCTCGACCAGTTTTACCATTTTATTTGGCACAACGAGCTCATTTACGGCCTGGACGGCGACCGAATGATCCAGTCCGCCGACTACGGCCAGACTTGGGAGACCGTACTGCTCCCATCAAACTCAGTCTATCCTGCCTATCACGGCATTTCATCAGGAAATGCTTTGATTATTGGCGGGGTGCAAAGCATAGGCTCGTTCGGGATGTACCGGAGTCTTGATAATGGGAGCACATGGGACTCATTGTCATCGGGCTTGGTGGCTTCTTCCGGCAAACTCCGAAAATTCAGTGACGATTTGTTCGTGCCAAACACGGGCGGGCTTTACAAAGCCGCATCAGATGGAATAAATTGGACAAAAATAGACCTGGCCATCCCTCAAGATTCGAATTATTACTGGTTCATCTCCGATTTTGTAAAAACCGGGGACAACTGGCTGTTGAGTGACGGACAAGATCTTTGGGTTTCGAAAGACCAAGGCAACGTTTGGTTTAAGTCATTGGTGCCATTAGGTCAAGGAATGTTGCCAACAAATGTGTTAGGACTTCATACTGTAGGAAACAAAGTAATCGCTCATGGTCTTTGGCAATACGATGCGTGGTATTACTTTATTTCTGAGGACAATGGCCTTTCTTTTACTTACCTTGAAAGCCTGAAACAGCAGTTTCAAACCAAGATCAGATCGCTTTATGTTTCCGGGCAAAAAGTATATGTACTTGCCAGCAACAACAAAATCTATCGCTCCGATGATGGCTGTACTACCTGGGTTTTGCAATCAGAATCAATTCCGGTGGATTCTCTGACTCCAAGTTCACTTTTAGTTTCTGGCAATGTCATGGTTGCTTCAACAGGAGCTCCGGGCAATAAGATGTGCTACTCTAAAGATAACGGCCAAACATGGACCTACTACAATCTAGCAACTGCAGGTTTCCCTTGGGGCATCGGTGCTTTTAACGACCTCCTGTATGTCGGTAGCCGCCTGGTAGCGGCTACGCAAAACGGGATTTATGTTTCCAAAAACGAAGGGGACGACTGGACGGACTGGAACGATGGCTTGCCCACCAATAACATAACCGATATCAGCGTCCACAATGGCTACTTGTGGGCAGCCACAACAGGAAGTGGTATCTGGAAACGTCCCCTCGGCCAACTCTTTGTTAGCCCTACCCTTGAACAAGGCTTTTTCGATACTTTGCTTCAACTTTCCCCCAATCCTGCCGCGCAGCTCGTACATGTTCAAATCGGCGATGTACCCGGCGAACTAAGCGT
>JANMME010000177.1:0-17236 GCA_031373015.1 Saprospiraceae bacterium | reverse complement strand
AGGTCAGGGTAGTGACCGGCGAGACGTATTTTCCCAAAATTAGTGCGTTCTTGAACGCCAGTTTTTGCGAGAGTCCCGTTAGAGATGCCTTGATTGGTCATATTTTTTGCAAAAAATACTGGTTGGCAATCTGGTTATTGCCTGCCTGACGGTAGGCAGGGTTGATTGGTAGACAACAAGAGGCTTGGCACTTCCCGCGCGGGGCGAGTGCCAAGCCTAACTGTTTGTCTATCTGTGCTTTGAGCGAATAGGTAGCATGGTGTCGAAATAAGCAAGTCAAGAATTCAGAGAAACAGCACCGGATAAGAACCGAAGGCACTGTAAGCCCGAAAACCAGTCTTACTTGACTTCGATCACAGCGCCAGCAGCTTCGAGCGTTGACTTGATGGATTCGGCTTCTGCCTTGTTCACGCCGCTTTTCAGCGGGCTTGGGGCGCCGTCCACAAGGTCTTTTGCTTCTTTCAAGCCAAGGCCGAGGAGGTTCTTCACTTCTTTAACGACGTTGAGCTTGTTAGCGCCAGCATCTTTCAGAATTACGTCAAACTCAGTCTTTTCAGCTGGAGCTGCATCACCGCCGCCGCCGCCGCCCGATGGGGCTGCTACTGCTACTGCCGATGCGGCAGGCTCAATGCCATAATCATCTTTGAGGATACCAGCCAACTCGTTGGCTTGTTTAATCGTAAGGCCCACGAGCGTTTCAGCCAGTGCTTTCAAATCTGCCATGATGTAGAATTTTAAAAGTTGTTTGCAAAAATGTGCGTAAAAATGGTTTTCAATGGATCAATGGGGGTATGGTGCGAACTTGGAAGCCAATTTTTAAGGTTTAGGGGTTTAGGGTTTAGGGGTTTAGGATTACCCCTAAACGCTCAACCCTTAAACTAAGCAGCCCTTTCCTCCAGCGTTTTCAAGATACCGGCGATCTTAGAGCCAGTAGCTGTGATTTGACTGGCGAGGCGGCGGCCCGGCGATTGCAGCAAACCGATGATCTCTCCGACCATCTCTTCTTTGCTCTTCAATTTAACCAGCGTGGCAAGTTGCTCGTCGCCGATGTAAACAGAAGAATCAATGTAAGCTGCTTTCAAAAGCGGACGCGCTTCGTTTTTGCGGAATTCCTCCAACAGTTTGGCCGGGGCCTTGGGGCTGGTAGAAAACAGGATAGTAGTGGGGCCGCTAAGGCTGCCGAAAAGTGCTGCGTAACCTTTTGATTCGGGCTCGCTCTCGAGGGCCTTTTGAATCAAAGTGTTTTTTGCCACTTTGACTTTGATGCCCTGCTCGAAGCACATCCGGCGGAATTTGTTTATTTTAGCAACGGTAAGCGTCGAAGAATCGGTAAGGTAGAAGAATGGGGTGCTGCCCAGTTCTTCCTTGAGTTCCGCAATCGCTGCCGTTTTTTCTTCTCTGTTCATTTCTATATTGTTGAAATGGTGAGTGTTGAGAGTATGTTGATTTGTTGAGATGTTTATTTGGTGAGATCACCAAATCCACAAATACTCAAATCAGCAATTTAAACCTTGATGGACTTTGGATCCACCGCAATGCCGGGACTCATAGTACTGGCTACAGAAACCGTCTTCATGTAAATACCTTTAGAAGAGGACGGTTTCATTTTCACCAGCGTTGCCACGAGTTCGTGCGCATTGTCAGCCAATTGTTCGGGCGTAAAAGATACGCGCCCAATAGAGGCGTGTATGATACCGAATTTGTCAACACGGAATGCGATTTTACCTTTCTTGACTTCGGAAACTGCGTTGGCGATGTCGTTGGTGACCGTACCTGTTTTAGGGTTGGGCATGAGGCCGCGTGGACCGAGGATACGCGCAACTTTGCCAAGTTGTGCCATCACGTTGGGGGTGGCGATAATCACGTCAATGTCCATCCAGCCTTCCGACACCTTTTGAATGTAGTCTTCAAGACCTACATGGTCAGCACCCGCGGCCTTGGCTTCGTCCACCTTGTCGGGCATGCAAAACACAAGCACACGCTTGGTTTTACCTGTACCGTGAGGAAGTGATACGGTGCCGCGGAGGGCTTGGTCGGCTTTGCGAGGGTCCACTCCTAGGCGGACGTGCACATCAACCGATGCGTTGAATTTGGTCGTGTTGACTTCTTTTACAAGTGCCATCGCTTCAGTGAGCGCGTAGAGCTTGTCTGGGTCAACTTTCCCTTCAACGGCTTTGCGTTTTTTTGTTAACTTCTTTGCCATTGATTATGTGTTAAGGTATAACGTCCCGATGGGCGAGACTCCCTTGTTTATGGAGTGATGAATTTATAAAGTGATGAAGTGATTTTACATCACTCTATCGCTTTATCATTCTATCACTTCATTAATTTTGTATTGCGCCTTGTTCCGTTTGCCCCTTTGGCAAATCACCGGTAATCGTCACGCCCATGCTGCGGGCGGTGCCAGCAATCATTTTCATGGCCGATTCGATGGTGAAGCAATTGAGGTCGGGCATTTTGCTTTCGGCAATGGCGCGCACTTGGTCCCAAGTGACCGAACCAATCTTTTTACGGTTGGGTTCGGGCGAGCCTTTGCCGGGGGCGAGTTTTACAGCTTCAAAGAGCTGAATGGCCGCCGGAGGAGTCTTGATGATAAAGTCAAAGGTTTTGTCTTTATACACCGAGATGATGACCGGCAGTACCTTGCCCATTTGCTCGGTCGTTTGCGCATTGAAGCGCTTGCAGAACTCCATGATGTTCACGCCTTTCGAACCCAGGGCAGGGCCGATTGGGGGAGCAGGATTGGCTTGGCCACCCTTCACTTGGAGTTTGATATATACGTCTACTTCTTTTGCCATGATGTCAAATTTTCAGCGTGTGAAAACTTTGATTTTGATTCGTTTATGAAAACCGCTGTCGCGCTTATTTTGTGGAAGCGAGCCTGGGAGAACAGGCATCAAGGAAGCTCCGTCAGCTGATTTTTTCGACTTGTAAAAAGTTCAATTCTACCTCAGTGCCGCGCCCAAATATTTTGACGATGACTTTGAGTTTCTTTTTCTCTTCGTTCACTTCTTGCACATCGCCTATAAAGTCTGCGAATGGCCCCTCAATGATTTTCACGGTTTCGTTCACGAGGAAGGGTTCGCTCAGGGTTTCGCCAGATTCTGTGCTATCATCTAATTTACCGAGGAGCCGATTTGCTTCGACCTGGGTCATTGGGAGTGGGTCTTCTTTTCCCAGAAAATGAATTACATTGGGCACATCCGCGATCATTTTTGCCACATCCCCTTTTAGCTTCGAACCATACGCTTCGACCAATATGTAGCCCGGCAAAAGGTTACGCTCTTGCATCACTTTCTTGCCGTTGCGCACCTTGTACACTTTCTCTGTCGGCACAATTACGTTGAAGACAAAGCCCTGCCAGCCGGAACGCTCTATTTCTAGCAGAATCCGTTCCTGAATTTTTTTCTCCTTGCCACTAATGACGCGCAGGGAGTACCATTTTCTATCCTCGGTAGTGGCAGGGGTCGTCGTCTCTTTGTCTTGGCTCATACGCTATGGTTGTGGATTGAAGAAAGGGTGTCGGCAAAACCGGTCAAGGCCCGATTATAGACCGTAGATACCTTTCTTAATAACGATACCGCAAGCGTTGTCCATGAGAAAGATGAGCAGCGCAAGGAGGCCAGACGTGACCAATACGACCATCGTGCTTTCTTGCAATTGCGTGGCAGTAGGCCAGTGCACTTCCTTGGTTAGCTCATGATAGCTTTCTTTCAGGTAAAGTGTCAATTTTTCCATTGTAAACCTTTGATGTTGCCCTTTGCGTTAAAAAAGTCCGTTGCCCACTAAACGGGGAACGAACGCCGAAACGATGAACAACTTATTTTTGAATGCAGGGGCAGCAGGGATCGAACCCGCAGCCTACGGTTTTGGAGACCGTCACTCTACCAGTTGAGCTATGCCCCTGTGTGAGAAAGTGAGAGGCGTGAGAATGTGAGAGCAAAAACGCTCACTTTCTCACCCCTCTCACGTCTCTCGCTTATTTATCCAAAATCTCCGTCACCTGGCCAGCGCCCACGGTACGGCCACCTTCGCGGATAGCGAAACGCAGACCTACTTCCATAGCGATGGTGCTGAGGAGTTTTACTTCTAGTTCAATATTGTCGCCAGGCATTACCATTTCAACATTGGTCGGGAGTTTGCAATCGCCCGTTACGTCCGTGGTACGGAAGTAGAACTGTGGGCGGTAACCGTTGAAAAAAGGCGTGTGACGGCCACCCTCTTCTTTCGAGAGGACGTACACTTGGCACTTGAAGTGCTTGTGCGGTTTCACCGAGCCAGGCTTGCAAATAACCATGCCACGACGGATGGCTTCTTTCTCGATGCCGCGCAGGAGAAGACCTGCGTTGTCGCCAGCCTCGCCACGGTCGAGCAGTTTGCGGAACATTTCGACACCAGTAACTGTAGACTTCAGCATTTCGCCTTCAGCCTGCATACCAAGAATGTCAACCGCTTCACCCACGTTGATTACACCGCGTTCGATACGGCCAGTAGCCACTGTACCACGGCCAGTTATGGTGAAGACGTCTTCGACAGGCATCAGGAATGGCTTGGCAGTTTCGCGAACGGGTTCCGGTATCTCGGAGTCGCAAGCGTCCATGAGTTCCATGATCTTATCTTCAGCGGCCGGATCATTGCCACCAAGTGCGTTGATAGCAGAACCTTGGATGATTTTTGCGTTGTCGCCATCGAAGCCATAAGAAGTAAGCAGTTCACGGAGTTCCATGTCCACCAGTTCGAGCATCTCTGGGTCGTCCACAAGGTCCACTTTGTTCATGAATACCACGATGTTGGGAACACCTACCTGACGCGCGAGCAGGATGTGCTCACGAGTCTGCGGCATGGGACCGTCTGTAGCAGCACAAACAAGAATTGCTCCGTCCATTTGCGCGGCACCCGTGATCATGTTTTTGATGTAGTCGGCGTGACCTGGGCAGTCCACGTGAGCGTAGTGACGGCCAGCCGTCTCATATTCTACGTGTGCGGTGTTGATGGTGATACCACGCGCTTTTTCTTCGGGCGCTGCATCAATAGAATCATAGTCCGTTTTTTTTGCCAGACCTTTTTTCGAAAGCACATAGGTAATGGCAGCCGTCAGCGTAGTTTTGCCGTGGTCAACGTGACCGATTGTGCCAATGTTTACGTGCGGCTTATCGCGCTTGAATGTCTCTTTTGCCATTGTAAAAGACTTTTAAATCTTAAAAGTTAAAGTGAAAAAATGGTTTAATACTGTGACAATTCGATAATGTGATGATGTGATAACATTGTAAACCTGTCTTTACCACATTGAGAAACTATCAGCTTATCACTTTCTCTTGAGCTGTTGATGAGAATTGAACTCACGACCTCTTCCTTACCAAGGAAGTGCTCTACCCCTGAGCTACAACAGCGTAGCCATGAAGTAATAAAGTGATAGAGTGATGAAGTGATTTAGACCAAGAATTGCAAAAATCACTTCATCACTTCATCACTTTATCGCTTCATGCTAGAGAGCGGCGGACGAGGTTCGAACTCGCGACATTCAGCTTGGAAGGCTGACACTCTACCAACTGAGTTACCACCGCTTTATCCGCCGTAGCCTTGGCGTAGGCGGATCGTTTTGGTCAAAACTTCTAAAACCTTACTTTTTATAGATAGGTTTTTTAGCGAAACCCGCTTAGCGAAGTTGTTGGACAGAACCCGCCTTCGCACCGCCTACGGCGGCGCTATGGCGGGTAAAGTGGGGGTAGTGGGATTCGAACCTACTCAGCGGTAAAGCAACAGAGTTACAGTCTGTCCCGGCTCTCCAACTCCGGGGCACCCCCTTGGTGCATTTTGCGTTTTAAATTTTACATTCTCCTGTTTTTCGGTTTTGTTGTTTTTAAACCGCAAAATGTAAAACAGGAGAATGTAAAATTCAAAATTTTCAGAGCCACTAGAGGGACTCGAACCCCCGACCAGCTGATTACAAATCAGCTGCTCTACCAGCTGAGCTACAGTGGCGAAAAATTCGTAGCCTCTAAGGCTATTTTGGCTTTCAAACAACATATTTTCGAGCGAAAAAAGAACCCCTCCCGAAAAGCGAATGCAAAGGTATAGCTACTGGGTTAAACAGAAAAATAATTTTCAAAAATTTCCATAAAAAATAGGCGGACATTTGCAAAGACCTTCGAAAACTTGTCCCAAACCGTACAATATGCCGCAGACGGACACTACATACGACTACTGCCTTGCCCACGCTACCCCTCTAGGTGAAGTGCTACACGATCTGGAGCGCGAAACCCATCTTCGCACCCTCGGCCCTCAGATGTTGAGCGGGGAATACCAAGGGCAATTGCTTCGATTTCTCAGTCTGATGATCCGTCCGAAGCGTGTACTGGAAATCGGCACCTTCACCGGCTACGCCGCTATATGTATGGCAGAGGGTTTGGCGGAGGGTGGAGTGTTGCACACCATAGAAGCCAACGACGAATTTGGCTGGCTGATTCAAAAATACATCCAACGAGCAGGCAAAGAAGGGGAAATCATCTTACACCTTGGCGACGCGGCACAAGTGGTGCCAATGCTTGATGAGGTATTCGACCTTGTTTTTCTCGACGCGGGCAAACTGGACTACCCTCAACATTATGAAATGGCGCTGGCTAAAATGCGCTCCGGCGGTTTCTTGCTGGCCGACAATGTGCTGTGGGACGGCAAAGTGGCTTCTGGCAATGAACGCGATGAAACCGCCCGAGCGCTCCGAGCATTCAACGATTTTGTGCAGCAGGACGAACGGGTGGAGAATTTGATGCTGCCGCTGCGCGATGGTTTGATGGTGGTTCGGAAAAAATAGAAAAACGGCTTCTTCGCGCACTAAACGAAGAAGACAAACAATCTGCCATGCTCTTATTGAGGCGCCCCGAATTGCCAACCCAGGCCCAGCGCAATAGAGGGCACAAAATCCCCCCCAGGCACTTTCGCATAAATTGCACGTCCTTCTACAAAGCCATTTTTCAAAATACTGACCCGGATCCCTGCACCGCCAAAGGGAGAAAACGCCGTCCCCACGGGTGTGGTTTCCAAAGGCAAGGCCATGCCTGCAAGTGTTGCCCCACTGTTGTTTTGGGTAGGAAATTGCCCGCGAATACCCCCTTGCACAAAAGGGCGAACCGTTCTGTTGGTAAAGAAGTATGCTAAGTCCGCATCCGCCAAAATGCCCGATGAAGAAGCGCTAAGGTTGCCTTGTAAAGTTTTTGGAGGTTGGGAAGGGTGTTGCTGTTCCGATAAAACTACCACTGGGAAATTTCCCGACCATTTGCTTTGGAAGTAATGCCCCCCTGCACGAAGTTCAAGCCTATTTCCCAAACGAAGCCCAAGACGAAGACCGGGCATGGCCTGGGTTGTACCGCTCATCTCGAAGGCTTGGGCCTTTGGGCCGGTGAGGTCGCCGATGAAGAACTCGCCGTGCATCTGCTCAAAAAGTGTTTCGATGATGCCGGGGGCATAGACTACCGCTTGCAGGCTGGTCAAGGGAACGGATTGAGTATTGATATCGCCGAATGGGAGGCTGCCACTGAGGCTGATGCGGAACCTCGGCAAAGGAGCAGTAGTGGGGAGCACTTTGAAATTCGCGCCAGCCAAAGAGATGCTTTCCCAATTACCAGCCCCTTCCTGAGCAATGGCGATGTTTTGGCTGAGCAACAGGGCGATAAAAATCAGGCCGTTGCAGAGCATGCGAACAATCATATTCTTTTTCATGACTTTTTTTGTTTTGGACGGTTGACTATTGACGGTTGACTATTGACCGTTGACTATTGACCGTTGACCGTTGGGGGAAAGTGTCAACGGTCAATGGTCAACGGTCAATAGTCAACGGTCAACCGTCAAGTTATTTTTAATGGGTGGTAAGCACTTTTGCTTCTGTGCCCACGAGTTGGAAGGTGCTCCAGAACTGCGCAACACCCGTTTCGATGCGTTCCTTGTCTTCCTCAGAGGCTTTTTTGAACGATTGCCCGCTTGTAGCTTCGTACTGTTCAATCATATTCGCTCGGAAATCTTCCTGACGATATTGCTTGCCAGCCAATGCAGAGGTGTACATCCATAAGGTTTGCTGGATGACGCTTTCGCGCTCTTTTTCAGGATTGCCAGAGAACGGGGTGCTGATGCTGCCACTTTGAACCAGACCATCGTAGGTCTGGGCGATTTGTTCGAGGGCTTCTAATAGCACCGGGCCGACTTCTGTGGGGTTGCCCTTCGGGTAAAAATTGCTCGCAGTAGGTGCAGAAGTATTGACCATTGGCACTGTTATGTCCGAGAGCACCTCATCTAAACGAATCCATTCCGAGACGGGTGGCATATTGTGGCCCTTGGGGACCGGTGCGGCAAACACATCGCCGCAGAAGCCTTGCAAAGCCACTTGGAGTGTCTCAGCTGGGAGCAGTTTCACTGTGATCGGTAAAGTGATATAGGGCTGATACCTGCCATCCGAAGGGATGAAGCAAGCAGGGATCTCTGCCATGACCGCGACGGGCGCTGGATTGTAAACTTTGAGTGTGGCTACATGGCCCGTGGTAAGGCCTGTGCCTGTGGCACTGACGAATTGTTCAAGTGGCGGCGAGTAGCGGATGAGTTGGAGGTAAATGCGGCGTTTTTCCAAGTTGTACCTGAAGTAACGCTCGAAAAAATCCTTGAGGGGGCCATATCCACCGTGCTTTTCGTAGAAGTCGTTGAGCAATTTTTCGAATGCATCCTCCACTGCTTTGGGGTCGCATGGGTTTGCCTTGCCTGCTGCGGCGGCGCCCTCTTTCAGTTTGTCGAGTACCTCTTGGATTGCCTTTTTCTGGGTATCCGACAAGTCCTTATCGTCGGCCACCTTCTTGCCGATTTCGTCCAATTTCTTGCCGATGTCGGCGGCCTTTTTCATACCGGGGGCTGCGTCGAGGGCTTTGCCTGCCGAAGCTTCAGCAGCATCGGCTGAGGCAGCCGCTTTGGCGGCAGCAGCGGCGGCATCTTTTTTTGCGCCAGCATCCGTCTCCAAGTCGGCGGCAGCTTTGGCGGCATCGGCCGCTTTGCGGGCATCGGCCGCGGCCGCGGCGGCATCTTCCACGGCCTTCACAATTTTATCGCAATCTTTGGGGTCTTTTTTTGCTTCGGCTTCTGCTTTTTTAGCGGCAGTTTCTGCGTTTTTGGCGGCAGCAGCGGCCTTGTCGGCCAGTTTTTGGGATGCTGTCTGTGAGTAGCCGTCCGCAGGAGCGAGTGCCAGCAAGAGGCTGAACAGCAACAGGAAAATTTGTCTGTGCGATTTCATAATCAGCGTTTTTTAAAATGAAAAGATGGTGAGAAACCCGCCTTCGTTAAAACTACTACGGGTAAAATTGAATCTTTGCGCAAAACCTGACACAAAATTGCACCTGCCAGCGAGCTGCCAGCAAGTACAGATTTCCAGTATGTTCGGAAGGAAAGAAGGCTGAAAGGGGATTTTTTGGACAATGGGTTTTTCTGTAAAAAACTGATTTTCAGTTTTTTACGCGCAGAAAAGGTTTGTACACAAAAAAGGATCTTTCGGGAAAAAGGCTACTCTTGGTGTACAAATTTTCTCAAAATCACCCCATCGCGTGTGCGCACGGCCAGCAGCCATAAGCCGAATGGCAGTGTTTCCACCGACAAATCAAAACGGTTTTCGCCGCTGCCATTTACCGAATACACCAGATCCCCCAAGGTACTGAATACCTCAAGCCGCTCCATGGGCACATCGGGCGATTCGATGTGGAGCATTTCGCGCACTGGGTTGGGTGACAAGCGGAGGGCCAATGGTTCGGGGTGTATGACCGCATCCGTTGGCTGGAACAGGATGACTGTATCGGTCTGGAGTTTGACGCGCAGCACCTGTTCGTCTTTGTTGATCATCAGCACCTCGCCGAATGCTATCGTGAAGGGTTTGGCCTCGCCAGAGCGCAGGATGTCATCAACTTCAATAATGATAAAGGCTAGTTTGCGGGTCAGGTTCAGGGTATTTTTCCCTTTACCAGCCACACCGATTTCGATGGTGCCAGAAGGGGTGCGCCAGATGTCGCGGAAATTGACAGCCGAGGCTATAAACATCAAATCGCCGGGCATAGAATCTACATAAACCCTGGTGAGAGAATCTTTCACGTTGTCGGTCTCGTATTTGAGGCTGACAGCGAAACCAAGCGCGGCCTCGCTGGGCGGCAATATTATGGGGGCAACAAACTCGAGCACTACAATTGCGGTATCGCCCACCATTACGGTGTCTTGGAGAAACCGAAGACGCAGGCAGGGAATGTTCGTAGTATGCAAGGTGTCGTCGAGGATATAAGGCTGTGGTGGCGGTTGGGACTGGTTTTGCAAGAGGTCATAATTGAGGGCCAGGGCATCGAGGTCGAGCGGTTCTATCAAACCATTACCGTCGCTATCAGAAAATGCGAAATTGACTCCGCTCACGGGCAGTTGGCCGGGGAACGGGGGGAATTGTTGAGGCAGCCAATCGAGCGTTGGAAAAAATCGCGGAAACACTTCTTGCCCCTGGAGTATGCCGATGGGCAGGATATCCACATGGTTGCAACGACCGTCATTATTGGCGTCTCCAGGGAACATGATTTGGGCAGGACAAAGGAGGCTCAAGAAGGTAAAATACAGGGTGAAGATATTTTTCATGGCTGGGTAGTTTGTGCAAGCGGTCAGACCACTTACTTTTGACGAAATGCAGCAAAGCAAACTTCTCGAATTGCTTCGTCGCCTGGATAAGCGACAACTGGCTCGTGTAAGCGAGGCAGTGCAGTCGCCATTTTTCAACAAAAATGAGGATATTGGACGGTTTTTTCAGTATCTTTTGCGTTTTGCCCCTGTTTTTAATCAGCCAGAATTGGCCAAAGCGACCGTTTTGACCAATTTGAAGATCGCCAAGCCGCTTGACGAACGCCGCCTCCAGTATTTGATGAGCGACTTGGTGGCCCTCGTAGAAAACGTGTTGGCCCTTGATCGCATCGAAAACGACGAGCCAGCCCGATTGATTCTGCTGGCACAGGCATTGGCAGATGCCCAGCTCCCTGACCGCGCCCGACAGACGCTTGCACGGCTAGCCGATGTTATTCGAAAAAATCCAGTATGGTCGTCTGACCGTTTGTCACAAGGTTTTGCAGCCGCAAAACTTGAGTTTTTTTTGAGGGACACCACGCGCAGCGCGTTCGCGCCAACCTTACAAGTTGCAAACGACCAGCTCACCGAGTTTTTTCTAGCCGAAAAACTACGTCTGCTCACAGCCATAGCCAATCATGAGCAAATGCTCAATGTTCGATACCGACACGATTGGGAAGATGCCTTGCTCGATCATATCGGGCACGAACACAAGCACCCGCTTCTTCGGTTGTGGTGGTTTGCTTATCGCTTGACTTGTGATGACAGCATGGATGATTTTCAGGCGTTAAAAAACCTCCTTATGGCGGAGGTTTCTCGTCTAGGAAAAACTGACATGAGTGCGCTGACTACCATTGCCTTCAATTTTTGTACCCGTCGCATCAATCGGGATGCTGATGAGCGATTCTATGGGGAATACCTCGACCTGTACAAACTTTTAATCGAGCATGATTTGATTTTGGAAAACGGGGAGATTTCTCCTTGGATGTATAAGAATATCGTGACAGCAGGTCTGAAAACGGGCGATCTGCCCTGGACGCGCCAATTCATAGAAAGTTTCCGCCCACACCTGCCAGAAGATTCCGCAGAAAGTATGTACGCCTACAACCTCGGTCACCTTTTTTACCATGAAAAAAAATACGACGAGGCGCAGCAGGCACTGGCCCGCGTGGAATTCCGCGACCCACTGCTCTCGGTCAGCGCACGGAGCATGCTCGTCAAGATCTATGTGGAAACCGGGCAAGACGAGCTACTGTTCGCCGCGCTCGAAGCCGCGCGGGTATGGCTCTTGCGCAATCAGGCCGTGACTGCCGGGCTGCGCCAACAATTCCAAAAATTTGTAGAAATGACAGGGAAAATGGCACGGCTTCTGCCGAAAGATCAGACTGGAGCGAAGCTGCTGCTCGATAAACTGCCCCCCCCGACCGAAGTGCTGCACCGGGATTGGTTGGTAGCACAGTTGAATAAGCGGTAAAACAAAAAAAATCAAGATTCCCCGCCGTACTGCTACTTTTGCGGAGTTTACGGGGAAGCGACGGATAAACCTTCCGTCCTACAATTATGGCAGCCAAAAAGCGCGGACAACTAAGCATGAACTTCGACAGCGAACGAGTTTCCAAACTGTTCGGCGTGTTCCTGCTTTTCCTTTCCTTCTATTTTTTCATCGCCTTCACGTCGTATTTTTTCACCTGGGAAAATGACCACGACCTGGTATTCCGCTTTTCGTGGGATGTGTTCTTCGATGACGTGCCCGTGGACAACTGGCTGGGCCGCTTGGGCGCGTTTCTTTCTGATTCGATCATTTATTGGGGTTTTGGCGTTGCGTCGTATGGGTTTGTGTACCTGCTCTATAAATATGGTCTCGCATTTATCCGCCGTACCCCACTGGGTTTTTTGAACAGCACGTTCCAGCGCACCGTTATTTTGATGACCATCGCTTCGGTGCTGTGCTCGTTTTTCCTGCAAAAATTGGAATTTCCGTGGGGGGGCGTTTTCGGGCAAGCCATTAGCGAGTACATTCAGAATTTTATCGGGGTGGTGGGTACGCTTGCACTGATGCTTTTTGCTTTGGTGGCCACGTTTGTATGGTCGAACAACCCGGACCTGACTGATTTTTCGTGGCAAAAACTTTGGGACGAAACCAAGCAGGCCTGGAACGATTTGCTGGCGGGTAATTTTGGGAAACGGAAGCCCGCAGCGGCAGCTCGACAACCGCGCAGCTCCATTTTTGGAGAGAAACCTGTTGACGGTCAGGAAATTAAAACGCATACAAATCCTATTGAAACAGCTCGGGTAAATACTCCGCCACTTAACCCATTAGAAGAATTCTCCTCGGGCCAACTTGCGCTTGACCTGAGCCAGCGCTCTGCGCTTTTCGCAGACGCGGATGCACCCGCCTCCGCCAAGGCTTCGGCGGGTAAACGTGAAACCCTCATACCCGGCAACGAAGGCGATCTCGAAATCGTGGTCAATGCCCCCGCTACACCTGCCACTCCCGAAGATGCCACGTCGTACAAACCACCCACAGCCATCATTCAGGAAGACAACCCCAACCTGAGCGAACCTTACGACCCCACCCTCGAACTTTCGCACTACGAATACCCGCACTCGCAGCTACTGGTTGAGCACGAAAACACGGTGCTGGAAGTGGATCGGGAGGAATTGGAGGCGAACAAAAACCAGATTTTGCAGACCTTGATGTATTTCAAGATCGAGATCGAAAAAATCAAGGCGACCATTGGCCCCACGGTGACGCTCTACGAGATCATTCCGGCCAAAGGCATTCGCATTTCCAAAATCAAAAACCTCGAAGACGATATCGCGCTGAATCTCTCGGCGTTGGGCATTCGTATCATCGCACCGATTCCGGGCAAGGGCACGATTGGTATTGAGGTGCCTAATAAAAAACGCCAAACGGTGGGTATCCGCGAGGTGATCATGGACGAACGCTTCAAGCGCGCGAAAATGGAACTTCCCATAGCACTTGGGAAAACTATTCAAAATGAGGTGTTTGTGGCGGATTTAACCCGAATGCCGCACTTGCTCATAGCAGGCGCTACGGGTCAGGGCAAGTCTGTGGGTATCGGGGTTGTGCTCATGTCGCTCTTGTACAAAAAACACCCTTCGCAGGTAAAACTGATCTTGATTGACCCGAAAAAGGTCGAACTGTTCCCCTACGCTCACCTCGAAAATCACTTCCTCGGGTTCTTGCCTGACCAAACCGAGCCTATTGTGACGGATACCACGAAGGTGGTGCACACGCTCAATTCGCTCATCATTGAGATGGAAACGCGGTACGACCTGATGAAAAAAGCGGAAACGCGCAACATCACGGAGTACAACGACAAGTTCGTGGCACGGCGACTGAACCCAAACAAGGGTCACCGCTTCATGCCTTATATTGTGCTCGTCATTGACGAGTTCGCCGACTTGATCATGACAGCCGGCAAAGAAATAGAACTGCCCATTGGCCGTCTCGCCCAATTGGCGCGTGCCGTGGGCATACATCTTATCATAGCGACACAACGCCCGTCGGTCAATATCATCACGGGTGTGATCAAGGCCAACTTCCCGGCGCGCATCGCCTTTAAAGTGGCTTCTAAAGTGGACTCTCGGACGATTCTCGACACCGGCGGCGCAGAGCAACTCACCGGGCGTGGCGACATGTTGCTTTCCGTGGGTGGCGACATTGTGCGCTTGCAGTCGGCCTTTGTGGATACGCCTGAAGTAGAGCGCGTGATTGATTTCATTGCCAAACAGCAGGGCTTCCCCGAACCGTTCTTTTTGCCCGAATTCCACCCAGACGGCGAACCAGGTGGCGATGGCAAGAGCGGCAAACAGTTCAGCTTTTCTGAAATGGACGATATGCTCGAAGATGCGGGTCGCTTGGTGGTAGAAACCCAGCACGGCAGCACGAGCTTGATCCAGCGGCGGATGAAACTTGGCTACAACCGGGCGGGTCGTATCATGGACCAACTCGAAGGACTTGGTATTGTCGGCCCTGCTGAAGGCTCGAAACCGAGAGAAGTACTGTACTATTCGGTAGATGAGTTGAATCGGTTTTTTGTGGAATTGAATAAAAAGAGAATGGGATAGTACCTTACTTTTGCAGAACTTGATTCGAAACATCTGAGCCTATGAAAGTCCCCAATTGTGAAAACGCACTTGTGCCTTTGGAGAAGATAACGGAGTACTTGTTGAACCACGACCATCCTGATGGAAGTAGCAAAGCAATCAAAAGTATCTGGATTATTCCAAATGATGAAAGCATTCCGAAACTGGTAACAGCCTATCCTTCAAAAAAATGAACACGATAAAACTTTATGACCGCATTGTACTGACACACGACCTGTCTGGCTCGAATTTGAAAAAAGGCGACGTGGGCACTGTGGTCGAGATCTACAACAACGGCGAAGCCTACGAAATCGAGTTTTTCGCTTTGGATGGCAGTACTCTGGATGTACGAACCGTTGAGGCTCGCTTTCTAAAAGCAGTGTCAGGAAACATGGTGTTGCATACACGGGAATTGGCAGCGTGATACCTTTGCCCCCCATGCAAACTCCAGCCCCCATTGGCATCTTCGACTCAGGCTACGGCGGCCTCACCGTTTTCCGCGACATCCGCGCAAAACTCCCGCAATACGACTACATCTACCTCGGCGACAACGCCCGCGCACCCTACGGACCGCGCGATTTTGACACCATCTATCATTATACGCTGGAGTGCGTGCGGCATCTGTTTGACATGGGCTGCCAGTTGGTCGTGCTGGCCTGTAACACGGCTTCGGCCAAGGCATTGCGTACCATCCAGCAGCAGGATTTGCCGAAAATTGCACCCGATCGGAGGGTTTTAGGCGTTATCAGGCCCACCACGGAAATCGTAGGGAATTTTTCAAAAACCAGGCACGTCGGCGTGTTGGCCACACGCGGCACGGTCGTTTCGCAGTCATACGTTATCGAAATCGAGAAGTTTTTCCCTGATATAAAGGTGTTCCAACAGGCCTGCCCGATGTGGGTGCCGTTGGTCGAGAACAACGAACATGAAGGCGAGGGGGCTGATTATTTTGTCAAAAAATACCTGAGCGAGCTGCTGGACCAATCTTCCCAAATTGACACCGTGGTGTTGGGCTGTACGCATTATCCTTTGCTGGAAAAGAAGATCCGCAAATACTTACCCGACCATATCAAACTCCTGTCTCAAGGAGAAATCGTGGCCGAGAGCCTTTCTGATTACCTTCGCCGCCACCCTGAAATAGAAGCCGTGTGCAGCAAAGGCAGGAAAGTGGAATATTTTACCACGGAGTCTGCGGAAGATTTTGACCGAAAGGCGGCGATATTTTTGGGGCAGGAAGTAAGATCAAATCACTTGGCGCTAGTCGTTTGAAGTTGAAAATGGTCAACGGTCAACAGTCAATGGTCAACAGTCAATGGTCAACAGTCAATGGTCAACAGTCAACAGTCAACAGTCAAAGACATCAATTTTCGCGGTCACATCCCGGCGCTCGACGGGATACGGGGCATTGCCATTTTGACAGTATTGTTGGCTCATTTTCTGATGCGGGAATACTTCGCCAGCGAGCGTACATTCTTCATTGTGCAGAACGGCTGGATGGGGGTGGATTTGTTTTTTGTACTGTCGGGCTTTCTTATTACCGGTATTTTGCTCGACTCGCGGGAAAAGCCGGGGTATTTTTCGGGGTTCTACCGGCGGCGGGTGCTGCGCATATTTCCGCTCTACTATTTTGCGGTGCTGGTGACTTGGCTTACTGTTATTTTTATTGAAAAAGCCCCCGAGCGCCTGCAGGGCTACGACTCGTTTGTCTGGTATTTTACCTTCACACCCAATATTGCCATGGGCTTGAAAAACGACTGGCTTTGGCACAGTCAAGTATTCAACCTCAACCACTTGTGGTCGCTGGCCGTGGAGGAGCAATACTATATTCTGTGGCCAATGGTGGTGTATTTCATGCCAAAACGGGGGTTGGCGATACTCTGTTTGGTGCTGCTAGCCATGGGTACAGGTCTTCGCAACATGACCGACCATGTGGTGGGCACAGAACTCTCCGTTGCTGCCTATACGCTGCCTTTTTGCCGGATGGATGGCCTTGCGGTCGGGGCGTTTGTGGCTACTGCCTTGCGACTAGGTTGGCTTCAAGCCTTGCCTTATAATCGCTGGATCGCGCGAATACTTTTTTGCTGGACAGGCTGGGAAATCCTACATATTTTCCTGCACGGCACGGAACACCGCTTGTACACCTTGTCGCCGATATTATTTGCCTGCATGCTTTTTCTGGCGTTGAACCCCCACCCTGGCGGCATTACGCGCCGCATTTGTGAAAACCACTTTCTGCAGCACTTGGGGAAGTACAGTTATGGCCTTTACGTGTTCCACCACATGTTTGAATATGCCTGGAAGCGAGGCTTTGGCGACTGGCTTTTGGTGAGCGGTTGGCCTCCCGTGCTGGCGCAGACGACTTATATTCTGCTTGCGTTTGGCGGCACCTATTTGCTGGCCCGGATCAGTTGGGCTTTGATCGAACGGCCTTTTTTGAAGTTGAAAAAGCGAGGGGCTGCCAGTAAAGCGTGATAATGATGGGCCACGGATGACACGGATGGGACACGGATTT
>JANMME010000172.1:0-4088 GCA_031373015.1 Saprospiraceae bacterium | reverse complement strand
AGAAGGCAACCTAGAGTGGCAAAAGGCAATTGGGGGAAGTGACACGGACTCAGGGCGAACCATTTGTCAAGCAAATGACGGAGGATACCTGGTTGCCGGATATACTTATTCAAACGATGGCGATGCTGTGGGGGGCACCGGGGATGATATTTTGATGGTGAAATTAAATGGCTTTGGGGAAATTCAATGGAAAAAAGTACTTGGAGGGTCACAAGCCGAGACAACAAATTCTATTGTTAGAACTACGGACGGCGGTTATATCTTGGCTGGTGCATCATACTCAAACGATGGAGACGTTTCGGGAAATCACGGCGGCAGAGATGCTTGGATCGTAAAACTCTCCCCTTCATCCTCCCCCACCTCAGCCCCTTTATCCGCTCCCCTAGAAATCTCCCCCAATCCCGCTACCAGCACGATCTCCATGAGCACCCCCTCTGCCTTAACAGAGGAAGGAGATGAACACAAGTTAAATGTCAGCATCACAGACCTTTTGGGCCGCGAACTCAGTCACCAAACCATTTCCAATAGCGGCGAGATAGACATTGCAGCAATACCCAACGGCTTGTATCTCTTAACCGCCACTACCCCTTCGGGCAAGGTCTTTTCCGGGAAATTCATAAAGCAGGAATAGCAAACCTTTTATCGAACTGTTACCTTTGGAATACGCTTTTCAGCCACGACTTCGAGTATAGAAGCCGTGGCTTTTTATTGAGCAATGGGATTAAGCCCCCTCGCTCTATTCCCCCTTTTTTTTGCCCGACTTACCCGGACTGAAAAGCCTGCCTTTGCCGACCTTTTTGGAAAGTGGAGGATTTTAGGGAGTTAGAAAAAAATAAAGTGCCACCGTTGAGAGTCAGATTTGACAACTTTTGAAAAGTTGTCAAATCTCGCCCGGTCTCTCTGGAATATCTTCTGAGGGGGTAAATGCCCATTGCAAAATGCACGCAATTGAACACACTCACCGTATGAGCATCACTTTCCCTTCTTTTACGGGTGCGTCATCTCCATATTCCATACCCTCCCAGAGCCGCCCGCTGTAGAAACGCGCCCGTGCCTTCCACCAGTAAAGGCCTTGGGGAAGTGGTGTTCCACTAAAGGTTCCATCCCAATATTCATCTGGTTTTCCCTCGTTTAGGTGGGTTGAATGCCAAACGCGCTGGCCGTTTGAGGCAAAAACGGATATTTCAAATTCGATAAGGCCCGACCCTACAGGCAAGAAAAAACGTGATCCTGGTTCGCCAGAATCTGGGGATAAGGCATTGGGGATAAACAATCCGCCAAAATTTTCAGGCGTAATGTACTGCACTAAAGTGTCAGGGCATCCAATGCTGTTGAACACAATGAGGGTCACTGACCGAAGGCCGTTTTCGCGATATCGGTGAACGGGGTTTCTCAAATTTGAAGTATCGCCATCGCCAAAATCCCAATGCCAGCGTACAGCATTTTGGGAAGCATCAAAAAATCGAATGATGCCGTTTGGATGCACAATTGTATCGTTTAGGGCCATAAACGTAAACCCGGCAATGGGGGAAGGAAATACCTCAATGGGAATGCCGTAGGTTAGGGAATCAAAACAAACCGAGTCCGCTGAGGCAAAAAGGGTGACATTGTAATGCCCCGCATGTTCAAAGATATGAAGGGGTAAGGCTTCGCTCGAGGTCGTGCCATCGCCAAAATCCCATGCATATTGGTTTACGCCTGTGGAAAAGTTGTCAAACAGTACCGGTAGAGGCGCACAACCGCTCGCAGGAGCGATATCGAAGCCAAGGTCTGGGGCCGTGTAAATTTTAATGGTTTGTGCGGTCGTATCGAGGCAATGAAACTGGCTCTCTGCGATCAACTGGATGGGATACCCCCCCGGATTGTTGACAATTAGAGATGGGTTTTCAAGTAGTGAGGTGCCCAATGTGCCAAAATCCCAACGATAGGTATCAGCCAGGAGGGATTGGTTTTGAAACTGGATGAATGCCGGGGTCACACAAAGTTGTATTTGGTCGTAGTCGAACTGTGCCGTTGGTTTGGGATAGACATTGATGGGCGCATAAGACCATGTGTTGCGGCAACCAAACAGGTCAGTAACCTTCAGACTTACTGTGTAAGTGTTCGGAAGTTCGTAGATAAACGTTGGCGACGCTGCGGTGGAGGTCGCTCCATTGCCAAAATCCCAGACATAAAAGTTCGTGCCGGGGGTGCTGTTCAAGGGTTGAAAAACAAAGGGTTGGCAACCAAAGCTGTCGGGCAATACGACGGCAGGTTGTGGAAGGTTTTTCACTTCAATCACACTGGTCGTATCTGCCGGACATCCCGTTGTCACGGCCAAACCAGTGAGGGTGATGGTATAATTGCCCGCTTGTGTGTAAACATGACCAGGGGAAGTGTGGGTAGAATCTGCCGTCCCATCCCCGAAGTCCCAATAACTGCCGGCGAGGTTTGGCGAGGTGTTGAACAAGTGCAAGGTGTCACCTTGGCATATATATGCATTGTGTTCAAAACTCACCTTAGGTGCAGGGAGCACCGTAATGGTAGCGCCGGTTGTGTCAAATCCGCAGCCATTGTTGACAAATTCTTGAATAAAATATTGCCCCGCTTTTGTGAATGTGTGAACTATGGTGTCACCATTGGCAAAATTTCCGTCGCCCAAATCCCAACTGAGGTATAGGCTCTGGGTGCTGTAGTCTATTAAGCGCACCGTAAAAGGTTGGCACCCAACGAGCGTGTCCGTATTGAAAAATGCTTCCACGGGGTTTGGTTTTACCAGCACAGAATGGATGACCGTGTCGAAACCACATTCATTGCCCGCCACTAGTGCAATGAAATACGTGGAATCCTGCAGTTCGGTCAAGAACACTTGTTGCGGCAATTGGAATTGGGTATCAACAGGTATGCCGTTGATGTACCATTGAAAGAAATCGGGTTCGCCCACCGAAACATTGTTGAAATTGACTTCCAGGGGCGTACAGCCATTGCTGATATCCGTCCCAAAGCGCACCTGAGGGCGTGGAAAAACCGTCACCGAGTGCTGGTCAGTTGCTTGCCCGCATTGGTTGAGGGCAAGTAACCTAATGGTATAGGTCGTGTCGTGTTCACCCTGGACAAAAACGATAGTGCCCGGTTGCTGAAGGGTGTCTTGCGAGCCATTGCCATAGTCCCAGATATAGAGGGTATAGCCGTTTAATGCGCTTTGATTGTTGATGGTCACTGGCAGATCGGCGCAGCCCTGTGTGGTGTCTATGGTGAATAAGGCATTGGGCGGGGTCACAATTTGCAAAGTGACGGAGGCGGTGTCACGGCAACCCACGATGTTTTCAACAAAAAGGGTTAGGGTATATGTGCCTGGAATAGTGTAGGTATATACAGTGTCACAGGAATAGGAGGTACCGCCATCGCCAAAATCCCACTGACAACTACTTACGCCACTGCCGCCCGAAAATGGGCCTAAGTCGAGGATTGTGCCAACACAAACATTTCCGATACTATCTAAAGTCGCTGTGGGCGGCCCCAAAACCGTCAACACCAGGGAATCAGCATTCACGCAGCTGGTGGTCGAATCGGTAAACGTATAAACCAATGAATGTGCCCCCGCGCCAGCTATTACAGGATCGAATACACCGCCGGGAGTCACCCCATTGCCCGTCCAGGCGCCGCCCAGTGGGCTACCGGAAAGGGTGAACAAGCCATCATTACTGCAAAGCGGCTGATCTGCACCTGCTTTTACGACGGTGCCATTTACGCGTATCAACAAGGTATCGTACACGATACAGGTGCCGACACCATATTGATAAAACAGGGGTATTAGCGTATTTAACAGTAAATCAAGAACTTGTGCCGGGTCAAACAAGCCACTTGGGCTCACCCCAGGCCCACTCCAGCCATCATTAAGGGGGGTGGCCTGCAACTGAATGGGCGGATTTGAATTGCAAATCGGCGACACCGGGGTAAGCATAATGGTGGCCGGTTCAAAAATCTGGAAAGTGTCGGCGGCGCTTACAAGGCCGCAGGCATTTTGCGCTGATACCGCAATGGAATGCAGGCCATAGCCGACAAAATTGATGGTGCCAGGCGAGTTTCCACTGGCGGTAGCGGGCATT
>JANMME010000124.1:0-5855 GCA_031373015.1 Saprospiraceae bacterium | reverse complement strand
AGCGAAGCGGAGACAACTACACAAGCCCGGCCATTCGAGTGGCTTGGCCAAGGGGATTCCGGGTTGCTTGGGTTGTGTGGTTGTCTCCGCTTCGCTTCGACATGACAATTCAAGTGGGGAAAATGAGTGGATTGGAGATTTGTGTGGATACGATAGATTTTTAAAAGTTGTCAAATTTGGTGCGCTCCGATAGGTTTGTTCATGTCTCGAAGGGCATGCCAGGAGGTATTAGCTAACAAATTAGCCAGTTCGCTTTTTGCCACAGCCTGTGGCAAATTTGGTGCGCTCGCCCGCCGCAGTTATTTCCCAAATGGAAACATCTGAATTTTCGCCAAATCATCCTTCTCTTTTGTAGGCATTCAACTGGCGGATTCAAGTTTCAAATGCAACAAATTTTAGAGTTTTCTCAGCGGCTGCGATGCAGTCCTTGATTTCATTTTTTCGGCCTAATATGTCGTTTGCAGGAATCAAGTGAAGGTCGGGAATTTCGATTGGATGTGCGGGCAAAACTATATGTTTCGCTTGACTAACCCTACACCAACGTGAGTTTTAGACAGAGTGGGTTTTATATTTCTAGAAAAACCGCGTAGCGGTGTCATTTTGGTAGCACAATTGTGCGGATTAAGGATAGGAACCGCGTAGCGGTGGCATTATTACGTCGTCAAAATGTCACCGCTACGCGATTCCCCAAAAAACACAACGCTGGAGCTACCAAAATGTCGCCGCGATGCGGCTTCCCCTATGTTACTTTGGGATATCCAAAACTCGCGTTATGATATGTCACTTCACCACCAATACCTTCCTCAATTTACTATGTATCGAACTTTCAATACTACCAGCAACATACCCAATCATCGTCCCTTCGCTGGGCGCCGAAAGCACAAATAGTTCTGAACTGTCGCTCGTGTTGTGCCCACCGTCAATTGCCTGAGAAAGGATTACTTTCCCGGTATGTTCATCCAACAATTCCAACAGCACCGTGCCATTGGCCGAGCGGCTGGCAGCGTAGGTGGTGATGGTAGTAGTTTCAGTTTTGTATTTCACCGTACGCGAAACAACACGGCCTGCGGAGTCCAACACCTCGTCATATCCATCTTCGACTTGTTTGCTCTCGGTGCGCTCCGTGCTAGAAGTGCTTGCAGGGCCTACATAGAGCGAGACCAAACTGCATTTGGCGCGAAAATCAAATTCGGGTCGAGCAGTAGAATCCGTGTAAAAAGCCAGCCATTCGCTTTTCACACTCCTTTCCGCTAGGCTGGTGCTGCTCCAGAAATAGCGGCCATCCCACACTCCGTTTTGCACACTCGTTTCAAACAAGATGTGGGCTTTACCTTCCCGATAAGCACTGTCAATCAGCGCGTTGGCATTTTCCCAGTAGTGGAAATAATTGGCTTTCAAGTCGCGCAGGGCGTAATAGGCATCGCGGGCGGGTTGTCGTTGGCCGGTGGAATCGGTGATGGCCAAAAGTTGTTGGGAATGATCATACAGATAGGCAGCGGCTTTAAGGCGGCTGTCGGCTTCGAGGGAGTCTATGTCTTCTACCATTGTAAAGGCTGGGACGTAGCCCGTTTTGCTATGGAGCGTCCCAAGGGCAGCCACCTTCCGCTGGCGGGTCTGGATTTGACGGTGAATTTTGTTGATGCGTGGCCAGTTTTCAGCCGCTCCGGCCACTCCCAGTCGCGTCCATTCTGCAGAATCGCGGCTTTGGGCCAATGCGAAAGCCGATTCAAGACCATTCAGGTCTGCTTTGTTCTGCTTACTTTTTGATTGCTGGCGAATGGTTGAACTGTACAGCTCAATGGCTTTGTCGTAATCCCCTTTTTGAACAAAATATTCGGGACTGTGGCAGGAGGCCAAAAAAGCCAGCAGGAGAAGGAAGGTGTAGCGCGATTTCATGGCAAGGAAAGATTGATTCCCTCAAAGGTTGCTTCCATGCCCTCCTCAACACAAGTGAGCAGGCGTTAAAGTGGGTCTCCAAAATGCGTTAAACATTTCAAAAGCACACTATTTCCCTTAACACTTTGACTTTTTTGCCACCCTTTGCCAAACCCTTACAATATTTTCCTGTCAAAAGCGCGAGTTGGCTACTTTCGCCTTTCCTTTTAATCCAACGAATGCTTCTCCCAAATCGAGGCCGTCCACTTCTCTATTCGTTTGTTAAATCAAATCTTTCCTTTGACAATGTTCGAAAAGCTCCTCACCCTACTGTGTGCGCTGATGTTTGTCGGTGTCACCCATGCCCAATCCATCTGGACAGATGTGCCGGAGAGCGGCATTCCTGCAGCAGGCGAACGCCGCATCCAGCCTTCTAAATTTCGCGCCACTCGGCTCGACGTTTCAGCCCTGAAGCCTTTGCTGGCCGCTGCGCCAGAACGGTTCAGCCCTGCCGCTGAATCTGGCAATTGGCCCGTGCTATCCCTGCCTTTGCCCGGCGGCGGCGTAGGGCGTTTCCAGATTGAAGAAACACCTGTGATGCACCCTGACCTGCAAGCCAAATACCCTCAAATCCGCACTTATACCGGTAGAGGGATAGACGACCCCACGGCAGTTTTGAAATGCGACCTTACGCCTTGGGGTTTTCACGGCATGGTGCATTCCGGAAATAGCGGTACTTTTTACATTGACCCCGCTGTGCACGGCAACACCGAGTTTTATGTCGTTTACAACAAAAAAGATTACCTCCCCAAAGCAGACGACGCGCTCTGGACTTGTGCCACGCCCGACCCCGATGGGGCCAAAGAGATAGGTCACGGCCAATCTTTCACTCCGGGACAATTGGGTGATTTCCAAGGCGATACCAAACTCCGCCGCTATCGCTTGGCATTGGCCTGCACCGGAGAGTATGCCGCATTTTTTGGGGGCACCAAACCCCTGGTACTCGCCGCCATGAACACGACGATGAACCGCGTTAACGGCGTGTACGAAACTGATTTTGCCGTCACGATGCAGATCATTGCGAACAACGACCTCATCATATATTTGAACGCGGCCACTGACCCCTTCACCAACAATGATGGGGGTGCAATGCTTGGCCAAAATCAGGTTAATTGCAACAACGTGATCCTCGTAAACAACTACGACATCGGCCACGTATTCAGCACTGGCGGGGGCGGTATTGCAGGCGTAGGTGTGGTGTGCGGGACCAGCAAAGCGAACGGTGTGACTGGCGGCGGCTCTCCCGTGGGAGATCCTTTTGACATTGATTATGTAGCCCACGAGATGGGCCACCAATTTGATGGCAGTCACACCTTTGGCAACTGTGGTAGCAATGTAAACAACCCTGCTGCGGTAGAACCCGGAAGTGGCACCTCTATCATGGCCTACGCCGGCATTTGCGGTGCACAAGATGTAGCACCGCACAGCGAGGATATTTTCCATGGCTTTAATATTGTAGAAATGGGTGCTTTTATCTACACAGGGGGTGCCAACACTTGTCCGGTAAAGATTGCGACGACGAATCACAACCCCGACGTAAATGGCGGTCCAGACCGTACCATCCCAAAATCTACGCCTTTTGCACTCACCGCAACGGGTACCGACGTGGATGGGGACACACTAACGTATACCTGGGAACAAATTGACTATGGAAATTCGCCCTCTCCACCGGTATCTACGGCTACTGTTGGCCCATTGTTCCGTTCATACAAGGGCAACACTACTCCCACGCGCTATTTTCCTCGCTTGCAAGACCTCGTAAACAACGTGAACCCGACTTGGGAAAAGCTCCCCGGTGTGGCCCGCAACATGAATTTCCGCGTGGTGGCTCGTGACAACGATTGGTACGCGGGTTGCACGGACGAAGACGATATGAAGGTGACGGTTTCTGCTGCATCTGGACCATTCTTGGTTACAGCGCCCAATACGAACGTCACCTGGCTGGTCGGTGACACTCAAAGTGTAACCTGGGACGTAGCAAACACGACCGCCGCACCTGTTTCCTGCTTTAATGTGCGCATCACCCTTTCGACCGACGGCGGGTTTACTTATCCTATTGAATTAGCTGCCAATGTGCCAAATAACGGCTTGGCCACCGTCATCGTGCCGAACAATATTTCCATTACATGCCGGGTCAGGGTAGAGTCGGTGGGCAATATTTTCTTCGATATTTCCAATTCGAATTTTAAAATTGAATTGCCGCCCACGCCCAATTATCTGCTGTCAACCTATGTTGACAGCTTGAATATTTGTGCAGGTACCACTGGATCATTTGCGGCAACCATAACTCCTGTTGCAGGTTTTTCCAGCTTAGTGAATTTGAGTGTCACAGGCGTTCCAGCTGGTGCAACCGTGGATATTTCTCCCAACCCTATACCAGCCAACGGTGGCGCTACGATTAGCATCTCCAACCTGACGGCGGCCATGGCTGGCGACTACTTGCTTACAGTGACCGGTGTGGGTGCAAGCATTACACAAACAGCGACAGTATTACTGACCGTCTTGCCCGGAATACCCGGCATAGCCACCGCTATCACTCCAATCAATGGAACCACAGGCAACAGTTCGGGCCCTGTACTAACTTGGGCCGCTGTTCCTTTTGCCAATGCTTATGAGGTAGATGTTGCCACTAACCCGACGTTTTCAGCAGGCAGCATTGTTTCGACCCAAACCGTAAACACCACAAGTGCATCGGTAAACGGGCTTCTCATTGAAACGGTTTACTATTGGCGCATTCGTGCAAGAAACGTTTGCGGTACGGGGGTTAATTCCGCCACATGGGCATTCCAAACGGGTAAATCCCTCTGCAATCAAAATTTTAGCAGCACCGATGTGCCAAAAACGATTGACGCGAGCTCGATAAATACGGTCACTTCGACCCTTTCGATCGGGCAAAACAAAATAGTCAACGACGTGAATGTAAGCCTTGCGGTGCTCTATCCATATACAGGCGACCTTCTTGCCCGACTCTTGTCGCCCACAGGTGACACGACCCTGCTTTTTGACCAGCCTGGTGTGCCCGCAACCCCTTTTGGCTGCAATGGCCTAAACGTCAACCTCACATTTGACAGCCAGGCAGCGCAAGATGCCATTGCGCTCGAAAATCAATGCAACCCGGTGGCTCCCTCATTAAATGGCACATTCCAGTCCATAGAATCACTCAATGCCTACAACGGCCGAAGCGCAATGGGCGACTGGAAGCTTTTGGTAACTGACAACTATGCCGAAGACGGCGGCTCGCTTACCGCCTGGAGCCTTTCGTTCTGTTTTGCAGAGGACATCGGGGCAGGTAATATCTTGGTCAACAACCCGCTTGATGTCGTGATTGGTCAAAGCGAAGCCATTTTCCAGAGCCATTTGGACATGGCGATCACTGGCATCCCGGGGCAAGGCGTATTCACGCTGCTCAGCCCTCCGCAGCATGGCGTTTTGACCTTGAACGGCACGCCGCTTGGGCTTGGTGACACTTTCACACAAGCGGATATCAACAACAACGTGCTGGTGTACACCCACAGCGGCGATGCGGCCACTGCCGATGATTTCCACTTCGATGCGCTCGACCAGAACAACGACGCTTGGATACATGACGTTGTTTTTAACATCAATATCCTTCCAAGCAACCTCGCCGCTGCTGCTGCCGAAACTGGCAGCATTTTATGTGCCGGTGGGAATGAAGGCCAAATCACGGTAAACGCTACGGGCCTAAATGGCATCTATACCTACAGTCTGAACGGGAGCGCCAGTCAAAGCAGCAACGTGTTTAGCGGGCTATCGGCAGGCACTTACACCGTGGTTGTCACTGGCCAGTTTGGCTTCACGGTATCCACCAACCCTGTTACGATTGCCGAGCCGGGCGCCATTTCGGTCAGCACTTCAGTGAACAATTCAGATGTGACCGTAACCGCTTCTGGTGGAAGCGG
>JANMME010000123.1:0-2991 GCA_031373015.1 Saprospiraceae bacterium | reverse complement strand
ATGTACAGTTTTTTCGCGATCTCCATAGTGGTGAACTCTTCTACGATGAGTTGCAGGATTTCCTGCTCCCGCTGCGTCAGTTTACAACCCGGTTTTTTTTTACCCACCGGATTCGTCACCCAACTGGCGAACGCTTTATTCAGGGAAGCTGGTACATATAATTCGCCGGACTCCACACAAGCCAATGCGGATTCGATCTCAGCGGCATCCGCCGCTTTCGGCAAGTATGCGTAGATGCCTTGCTTGAAATACTTGCGAACCTCAGGAACAGTTTCGCCTGAGCCAAAGAGCAGTATCTTCAAACGTGGATAATTTTTATGAATGGCTTGGAACGCACTGCCATCGTGCACCTCTGGAATGGTGGCATCCAACCAGAGCACATTGGGCTGGAATTCCGAAATTACGGATTCCAGGTTGTGAAGGTTGAGGGCAGCATAACTAACTTTATTGCCGAGCTTGGATTCGATAGCTTGGCAAACGGCTTGAAGCAGCAGGGGGATTGCTTCGATTACAACAATGGTCATTGAACATAGGGGGTTGGGAGTTTACATGGTGTTGAGACTGGGACGCTAAATGGGGACGAAGAGGTAATGTTGGCGAATCACAGGCAATACATTTTGGAATCTAAATCGGTCGAAATCGTAAAAAACAGCCTTCAGCGAGTGCTAAAGGACACAGCTGGGCAGTTTGGGCTGGGGCTCAAAATACCGTATCGTAAAAATCAGGCATTCACAGGGATTAGCAAGAAAAACAGTGTTCTGACGCAACAAACATAAATACTCTTTATTAAATAGATCAAACATTAACATTTTTCTTTGAGTAGAAAAATGAATTCCGAGGAAAAGCATATATTTGCCTCAATAAACAACATTTATGGTGCTAGATTAGCCATCAAGCAGAATAATTGCGCAATGAAATAGGTCTACCTCTTTGGACTATTTGAATTTACAACTTCACAGCCTTCTTGAAATATTCATAAGTCAACTTCAGCCCCGCTTCACGGTCAAATTTTGGATTCCAGCCAAGAATCGTTTGCGCCTTCGTGATATCAGGCCGACGCTGTTTGGGATCATCTACTGGAAGCGGGCGATAGTCAATGTATGCCTTTGGGTTTTGTACTAATGCCAGTATTTCGTGGGCAAACTGCATCACCGTGATTTCTGAAGGGTTGCCCACATTGACAGGCAAATGATAATCGCTCAGCAGCAGGCGGTAGATACCTTCCACGAGATCGTCTACATAACAGAACGAGCGCGTTTGCGAACCGTCACCAAAGATCGTAAGTCCTTCGCCACGAATGGCTTGCGCAAAAAATGCAGGCAGCACCCGACCGTCATTCACGCGCATACGCGGGCCGTAGGTGTTGAAGATTCGGATGATGCGGGTTTCCACCCCGTGGTAATTGTGGTAGGCCATCGTGATGGCTTCGAGGAAACGTTTGGCTTCGTCGTACACTCCGCGTGGGCCAACGGGGTTCACATTTCCCCAGTATTCTTCGGTTTGTGGGTGGACATGTGGGTCGCCATATACTTCAGATGTAGACGCTACCAGAATACGTGCGCCTTTTTCTTTGGCTAAGCCGAGCAGGTTGTGGGTGCCGTGGGCACCAACTTTGAGGGTCTGAATCGGCATTTGCAGGTAGTCTATTGGACTCGCCGGAGACGCAAAATTCAAGATATAGTCGAGTTTGCCCGGCACATGAATAAACTTCGTCACATCGTGGTGATAATATTCAAAGTCCTTTTCAGGGAAAAGGTGCTCAATATTGGTTAGGTCGCCCGTAAGCAGATTGTCCATGGCTATGACCTGATAGCCTTCAGCCATGAAGCGATCGCACAGGTGCGAACCGATAAAGCCGGCAGCGCCAGCGATGAGTATGCGTTTTTTAGTCATTGATATTCAAAGTAATAAAAAGTGGGCAAAGATAGGGCCTTCGCTTGAATCACTTGCATCCCCAAACCAAGCTGTGGAAGTTGCTTATATTATTTTTCTATGCTTTCTTTCAAAATTTCCCTTTCAAAATTTGGACAAAAAAAATGAGACATTACCTTTACTGCCGCTCCCCATACCAATGGACATAATTTGGATTCCAAAAATAAACAACTAAAAAATGCTCGCCATTCTCAGTATCATCATCGGCATAGTATTCGTACTGCTCTTGTTTAGCATGCTTACCTCAGCCATGGTCGAAGTTTACCACGCAGCCTTATCCTCGCGTGGCAAACACCTGCGCGAAACCATCGAAATCATGCTTGGGAAAGAAGTGTGCGACAAATTTTACGAGCACTCCTATTTCCGTCAACTCTCCTCGGCAACTAAGCCAAAATCGGGTCTCAAGCTGCCTGTTTGGGTTGACAAGGACACGTTTGCCAATGTTTTGGCGGATATTCTCACCCCACACGACAGCAATTTGAGCATACCCGAACGCATCAATCTGGTGGAGAATGACAACCTGCGTAAAGTGCTCGATTTTCTTTGGAGGCAATCCTACAACGACCCAAAGTTGTTCCAAAAAAAGGTGGAAGAATGGTTTGACAACGTCATGGAGCGTGCCAAAGACTGGTTTGCCGACGCTACCAAATGGCGTTTGTTCTATATCGGACTAGCACTTGCGGCCATTCTAAATGCCGATACTTTGCAGATTTACAAAAGCCTCTCTACCAACGCCGCCGTACGCGATGAGTTGGTTGAAGATGCCGAGGTGTTCAGCAACAACAACAAAACCGTTCCTGCCACGGATACCTCCAAAACATTTGAACAGGCAAAGCAAGATTTTGAAACCCGAAAACAAGCTTACATGGATGTAGTAAAACTACCCCTTGGCATTGGCTGGACTAACTCTACGCCTACTCCAGTTGATTTTTGGGGCTGGCTTATCAAATTTGCAGGCTGGGTACTTACGGGGGTGGCGGTCACACTCGGGGCTCCCTTTTGGTTTGATATGCTGCGCAAATTGCTCACTATCAAAGGCGGAACCTCTGGTGGAAGCGG
>JANMME010000121.1:0-14836 GCA_031373015.1 Saprospiraceae bacterium | reverse complement strand
CTCCGAGGTCTCCCCCTCCCGCAGCCAACCATCCAGAAATTCCGCAGCCCGGGTCAAAAACGCCCCTGCCGTATCATGATTTTCACCATAATAAGGCGGCATGGCAGCCTCGCCATAGCCAACAAACCCCTCGAAATGAATTTCCGTCAGCATCGCGTTTGTATGCGTACGCGACCCTGTGGCCAGGCGAAACGGGTGGCGGAGTTCGAGCGAAACAGGGCGGAACAAGAGTCTCATTTTTAAGTTTTTGTGCAAATTTGAATCAGCAAATTCATTTGTCCTAATTTTGCCCTGATATGGAAAAAAAAGAACCCTTCAACATTGCTGTGAACGGTACTCAGCATGAGTTTGCTTTGCAGCCCGAAGATGCAAAAAATTTGGACATTGTGCCTGATGGCGAGGGTGCTTTTCAAATCCTGCATCAGGGGCGTTCCTTTCGCGCCGAACTTTTGGAAGCCAATTATCCTGCGCGGCAATTTTCGTTTAGGATAAATGGCGTAAAATACACCCTTCACATCGCAGATCAATACGAGCGGCTGGTGCAACAACTCGGACTCAATGTGGGTGGAAGTCAAAAGCAAAACGTCGTGAAAGCACCCATGCCCGGGCTGGTGCTCAATGTGATGGTTGCTCCCGGGCAACTCGTCAGCAAAGGCGAACCCTTGCTCATCCTTGAAGCCATGAAAATGGAAAACGTGCTAAAAGCCGCCAGCGATGGTGTGGTAAAAATGGTAGCCGTGGAAAAAGGGGCAGCCGTGGAAAAAGGGCACCTGCTATTGGAGATGGAGTGAGATGCACTTGTTAGCCGACTGACTATTGTTGATTTTAATGTCCCTCTTTACTTCACTTTGAACACCAATGATTTATATAAATAAAACATACCTGTTACTCCTCGTTCTATTTGGCTTTGCCCAAATGGCTTTGGCGCAAGAAGTGCAACTGAACGAAGAGCCAAAAGTGACGCAAGTGATGAAAACATGGGTGAACGCCAACCGCGCCGAACCGCGTGTGGAGGGCTGGCGTGTACAGATTATGGCTTCGACCGATCGCAACCTGGTAGAGCAGGGCCGCAACCGTTTTCGAGCCGAATACCCGGATATCGCTGCAGCCTCGGTTCAAGAGCAGCCTTATTACAAACTCCGAGTGGGTGCTTTTCGCACCAAGCAAGAAGCATTGACATACATCAGCAATCTCACAGGTTGGCCAGGCGCCTACCCTGCCAAGGATGCCAACATTCATCCCCGCGATTTCTTGGAGCAATGATTTTAGACGTTGGACTGCTGGACACTAGACGTTGGACCAAGCATCCCACAATAACCAAATACCCATTTAAACATATCCACAAATAAATGTCCCAGCCGAATCAGCTTCCACTCTTTGGTTTCGACCGCCTCACCTTGGGGCTTTACCTTGCTTTGGTCTTAGTGGGGTGGGTAATGATTTATGCTGCCACCTATAATCCTGATACCCCCTACGCTTTTCTCGATATGGGGCAGACAGCAGGCAAACAATTGGCATTCATTGGGTTCTGCCTCGTGATGATGTTTTTGGTAATGATGGCTGATTGGGCTTTTTGGCGCACGCTGGCCATCCCCATTTATCTTGTCTCCATACTTCTTTTGCCAGGCACGATCTTTTTTGGCCGGGAGATAAACGGGGCGAATGCCTGGTATCACATTGGGGGCTTTACAATTCAACCTTCCGAATTTGCCAAATTCGGCACATGCCTGGCCATGGCCGCATTTCTCAGCAGTCCGGGTGTGGATTTGCGTCAATGGCGCGACCGAATCATCGCGTTTGGCATTTTTCTCATTCCCACGCTGCTCGTTTTACTGCAAAGCGATACTGGTTCAGCCTTGATTTTCTTTTCTTTTATGTTGGTGTTGTACCGGGAAGGGCTGTCTCCCGTGCTGTATGCGCTTGGTTTTGGTGCCGCAGGCTTGGCTATTTTAGGATGGAAATTTGAACAGCCTGCCTATGTTGCCGCGTGGTTGATTGTTATTGTGAACGTTCTTTTGACGAACCGTTTCCGTGAACGACGGAACATTTGGCGATGGACCTTGCTTGCGCTCCTGCCACTCATTGTTTGGTGGATTCCTGTACTAAACCAGCTATTGCAATGGATGGGCCTTGAAATGGCCGAAGATCAAAAACACTGGCTCGTGCTCTTGCCGCAGTTTTTGTTTTTCCTCGCAGCGTTTATTCCCAGCTATTGGAAGAAAAACAGCTTGATACAGAGCCAATTGCGGACATGGATGGTGCTGCTTACACTTTCTGTATCGCTCTTATTTGCGGCCAATGCCTTTTTAAATCTGCTCCCGCCGCACCAGCAACAACGCATAAAAATTTGGCTGCGACCCGGGGTAGCCGAAGCCAATGCCCGGGGCGCTGGCTACAATCTCATACACTCCAAAATGGCCATCGGCTCGGGCGGCTTCATGGGAAAAGGCACCTTTCAGGGCAACATGACCAAACTGAAATATGTGCCCAAACAAAGTACCGATTATATTTTTTGCACGGTGGGAGAAGAGCAGGGCTTCGTAGGCGTGATTGGCTTGATCGCACTTTTTCTGTGGCTACTGTGGCGCATCACGTTTATTGCCGAGCGACAGCGTTCCAATTTCTCGCGCATTTACGCCTACGGCGTGGCGGGGATCATTTTCGTCCATGTGGTGATCAACATCGGGATGACCATGGGCTTGATCCCAACCATCGGTATCCCGCTACCGTTCGTGAGTGCAGGCGGTTCTTCACTTATTGGTTTTACTTTGATGATTGCGGTGCTGTTGAAATTTGACAGTAATCGGAATTTGGCGTGATTTGGGTTCGGGGGTTCAAGGGTTTGGAGGTTTGCTGGTTCGGGAGTTTTATAAATTGGTCGAGTGTTTGAAGAACCCCCGAACCCCAATGTCGTTGACTTAACCCATCTAGCATCTTGTAACCGCTTGTTTCAACGAGCGGCCAAGAATGACCACCCATCACATCTATCTTCTTTGCGGAACATCAACATCTATAACTCATTGAAGATGTGATGTTTTTGAAAAGAAGATAGATGCGGTCTGTGGGGGTGCTTAGTCACCCGACTGAAGTTCGGGGGTTACAAGATGATAGATGCGATTGTCATTTTCTCTAAAGTCAACAACATTGCCCCGAACCTCTGAACCCTCAAACCTCCAAACCCCTATGGTCGGATCAAAAACGCTCCACCTGTTTGTCCGTTTGCCATGGTCACTTGCACCCGGTATGCCATAGGTAAATCATTTATTTCATTCATAATCAACACTCTTGATAATCCTGCGGGTAAAACCCCTGTTTGCACTGTCTTTACTTTTTTGCCCAAAAAATCAAAAATATCAAAACGGGCTGTTGTGGGTGTTTCCAGTTCGATTTCGGCAAAAACCATTCCCTTGGCGGGATTGGGGAAAAGCCTGAAATAGGCCTTTTGGGCATCCGGATCCTGAGTAGCCGAAATGCCTGGATTCTCAAAAAGAATCAACACATCGTCGCCCTCATCAGTACCCGTGATGTCCAAATCTCCATCGCCATCCCGGTCGTGTAGTACGGCGCAAGAGGCGTGCAAAGCGGCTGGGAGGATGTCAACTTGCGTAAAATTTCCGCCGCCATCGTTTTCAAAGACCGAATAGTTGTTGCTGTTGTAACTGCTTGTCACAAGGTCTATGTCGCCATCGCCGTCAAGATCGCCGGCATCAATAGCGAGTGGAAAGTCATGGTCTGCGGCCACCAGATTGACCGCTGCTGAAAGCCCGCCCTGGCCGTCGCCAAAAATGACCACCGTTTTGTCCGTTTCTGAATTGGCCGATGCAGCATCTGCAAAACCGTCCCCATTAAAGTCTCCTGCACACATCATCCATGGGGTTCCATTAACGGGCATTTCAGACGAAAAAGTAAAATTGCCCAAGCCGTCGCCTAGGTAAAGCGCAATTTTTTGGCTGGTGTAAAACCCGAGGAAAAAATCGGCGATGCCGTCATTGTTCGCATCGGCCAGCGCGAGGGCGCTTTCGCCGTTGCCCGCAGGGTTAAAGGTGCTGATCTGAAAAAAAACACTCCCAACGTTTTTATGATAGTTCATTGTGCCATCATCGCGATTTGCGGTCAGGATGTCGTCATCGCCATCAAAGTCAAAATCGCCAACCACTACGGCGCGAACGGCGTTACCGGTTGTGTACTTTACAACAAGTGGAAAGCCGCCAAGGCCGTCGCCATAGAGTACACGGGTCTCATTGTTGTGTGCGGTTGTCACCACGAGGTCAATCTCGCCATCGTTGTTGAAATCAGCTGCTTCGCTGGGGCTTGCCGAGCCAGTTCCCATGACGATGGGCGCACTGGCAACTGGGAATTGCCCGGTGCCATCGTTGAGGAGAATGCGGAGATCGTCGGATTCTTCATTGATTGCTACGAGGTCGCTGTGGCCGTCGTTGTTGAGGTCGCCTGCGTATGCTCCATAAGTTTCAATCCAGGTTTCAGAAGGCAGACGGAGTGGGATGACCTCCACTTGGTTTTGCTTTAAAGAGCCGGGGGCGGTTTTTATAATGTATTGCCAAAAATAGCCTTTTTCAAGAGGTGGGCCGAGGACAGAGCGGAGTTTCTTGTTGACACAAACCGTGACCAATTCCCCAGCAAAAAACTGCTGGGAAGGGTTGAATACGATGCGCTTGTCGCTATCTTCCATTGTAAAACTACCTGCCGCCGGGCCTGACCAACGGCCAAAAATCCGAACCGAAGCAGCAGAAACAGAGCTGGGGTCAAGCGGGGCGTCGAATTGAATGACAATGTTTTGCGAGGGTGGAACTGCGCCCGCCATGTTTGCGGGGGATACGGTTTGGACTTGGGGGGATTGGGCGTAGGTTCCTAAGGAATGACAAAGGAGGGTAAAGAGGATGAGTGTGCGCATGGGTGGGTTGTTTATTGCAAAGATGGGGGTTATAGCAGTAGTTGGGAAGCAATTTGGAGAGTTGAGTACCTTTGGGGATCGTTTTAATAAATTTCTTTACGACCAAATCTCCCAAGCCCTTAATAAACTTCGCCACTTTTTCCTCATGCTCCTCTCTCAAGTCCTCAAAAAAGTCAAACACCGCCCATAACCGCCAACCCACCTATGTCAAAAGAACACCATCCCGATAAATATGGTATCCTGCTCTCCCAAATCGGCGACACCCTCACGACGGGACGACGGCAGGCGTACCAAACAGTAAACACGACCCTTTTGAAAACCTACTGGGAAATCGGTAGGCATATCGTTGAATACGATCAAGCTGGAAGCCAGAAAGCCGCATTCGGAACGGCGTTGCTGGCTCGCCTTTCAAAGGACCTGACCATGTTGTATGGGAAAGGATTCAGTCGCAGCAACGTGAACTATATGCGCCCCTTTTTCAAGCGTTTCCCAATTGTACAGACACCGTCTGTACAATTGCATTGGGCACACTATTGCGAGATACTAAAACTTGACGATGACCTTGAGCGCAATTTTTATCTCAAACAATGTGACCATGGCGATGTTGGGCAGATGAATATGTACCTCAATTATTTCAAACATGAAGAAAAGACCCATGACGACAACGATCCTATCGGAATTATCCTCGCCGCTAACAAATCGAGCTTAGCACTCGAATACGCCCTTGGCGGCATTTCTAACAAAATCTTTGTCAGTCGCTACCAACTCTATCTGCCAGACCGAGCAGTGCTTGAAGAAAAACTGCGACTCTTACTAGAAGAATGAGCTTCCAATTCCTCGACCCGACCCCATTCACGCACCCGAGCCGGAAAAATTGTAGCTCAATCGCTACCTTTGTCACCGAAAAATAAATAGCCCGTGATTAGAAAAGTAAAAATCGAGAATTTCAAATCTGTTCAGAGTCTCGAACTCGAACTCGGACGGCTGAATGTTTTTATCGGTGAGAATGGATGCGGGAAAACGAATATCTTGGAGGCAATAGCGATTGGCAGTGCAGCTGTGGAGAACAAAGTGGACAATGAGTTTTTGACTACAAGAGGAATACGTGTGACCGAATTCAAATTCATGACCTCGGCGTTTGACCTGAACGATGAAGAGATTACGGTCTCCTTTGAAAGCGAAAAAAAACAGGTTTTGCATTGCCAAATAGATTTTGGCAAACAGGAATGGGAGACTTCTTTGTCAGGCGATGGCATAGGGTTTCTTTCCAGTAAGACTTATGATTTGTTTGGGAAGGCCAACTTTTCAAACCTCGAGAAACTTGATAAAGAGCTTGCAAAAGCGCTCTCTTTACGTCAAAATTTTATCGATGAATCTCACACTGTTCCATTTCTGATCTTCGCCCCTGAAAACACTTACCTACGAAACTTTCAAGAAGAAGGCCAAATTCTCCCACTCGGCATCAGGGGAGAGGGGCTTTTCAAGCATCTAACTACGCTGTTCAAAGAACAACCTGAGGCTTTTGCTGCCATCAAAAAACAACTTGAAATCATTGACTGGTTTGAGGATATGGACATCCCCAAAGACCTTTGGCCTTATGAGCGGCGCATCGCCATCCGCGATAGATTTCTGCACCCTGAGCTACAATTTTTTGACCAACGCAGTAGCAATGAGGGGTTCTTGTTTTTGCTATTCTACTTCACATTGTTCGTCAGCGACCGTACACCTAAGTTCTTTGCCATTGACAATATTGACAGTGCTCTGAACCCAAAACTGTGTAGCCGTCTCGTCCAAACACTTTCAAAACTCGCCGCTGAACACAACAAACAAGCCATCGTGACTACACACAACCCGTCCATACTCGATGGTCTTGACCTTGATGACCCCGAACAAAGGTTGTTTGTGATTTATCGAAACGCCGATGGGCATACTGTAGCGAAGCGCGTAGAAAAAAAGCAACCGCTAAACGGATCGGAAAACGTCCGTCTTTCTGAGGCGTTTATCCGAGGCTACCTGGGCGGCCTTCCAAAAAACTTCTGACGGCTATGCAATTCGGCATCATCAGCGAAGGCACAACTGACCAAATTGTACTGGAAAACATCCTCTTTGGATTTTTTGAGGACAAAAACCTGCCAGTTGACCCGCTCCAACCCAAACCGGGCGAAGCTGGCAATTGGGACAAAGTGTTTAAATATTGCGCATCAGAGGATTTTCGCGAAGCCCTCACAAGTGAATACCGAATGGACTATTTGATTGTGCAGATTGACGTTGATTTTATGCGCCGCCAAGACGTGCCAGATGAATATCGTTTCGACCCTGCCCAACTTTCGCTGGAAAATATTGCCAATCAAATGCGTCAAAAACTCGTAGATGCTATCGGCGCAGAGTTTTACGAGGAGCATTCTCAGCGTATAATTTTCGCTATCGCAGTTGATTCAATTGAGTGCTGGTTTTTGCCAATCTACTTCCCGAGCAAACCGAAAATATCTGGCAAAACCACCAACTGTTTGCAAACCCTTAACCCTGTGCTCCAAGCCAAAGAAGGTTTTTCAATTCATGCAAAGAATGAAAAATACTATCGCATTATTAGCAAGTACTTTCAAAAAAAGCGCGATTTGACAGCATTCTCCCAAAAGAACGCAAGCCTTGGTTGGTTTTTAGCCGAACTCGAAAGCAAAGTGTTGTCTCCGTTACCATAATGACCTTCCACCTCCTCCATACCGATCCCCACTCCCGCGCCCGCGCCGGCCAGATCGAAACCGACCACGGCACGATCAATACCCCCATTTTCATGCCCGTAGGCACCGCGGCTACCGTCAAAGCCGTACATCAGCACGAGCTCCGCGACGATATTCACGCCGAAATCTGCCTCGGCAATACTTATCACCTCTATCTCCGCCCGGGTTTGGATGTGCTTCGTGCAGCGGGCGGTATCCACGGTTTCAATGCTTGGCAAGGCCCTGTCCTGACCGACAGCGGCGGCTATCAGGTTTATTCGCTCGCCCATCGGCGGAAGATCAAAGAGGAAGGTGTCACCTTTCAAAGCCATATTGATGGTTCGAAACACACGTTTACGCCAGAAAACGTGATGGACATCCAGCGCATCATCGGGGCAGACATTATTATGGCCTTCGATGAGTGTACGCCCTACCCATGCGATTTCAAGTATGCCGAAAAATCGATGGGCCTCACGCACCGCTGGCTCGAACGCTGCATTGAACGTTTCGACAACACCGAACCGATTTATGGTCATAAGCAGGCCTTTTTCCCGATTGTGCAGGGCAGCACCTACCCTGAGTTGAGGAAAATTTCTGCCGAAACCATCGCCGCGCACGGGCGCGAGGGCAATGCCATCGGTGGACTCTCGGTGGGCGAACCCGCCGAAGAAATGTACGCCATGACCGAATTGGTGACGGAGATTCTTCCCAAGGACAAACCCCGCTACCTCATGGGCGTGGGCACCCCCGAAAATATTTTGGAAGGGATCGCCCGAGGTATTGATATGTTCGACTGCGTACTGCCCACCCGCAACGCGCGACACGGGATGCTGTACACGTCCGAAGGCATCATCAACATCCGAAACCAAAAGTGGCAAACTGATTTTTCGCCCATTGACCCAGTCAGCACCGTACACACAAGTCAGACCCATTCAAGGGCTTACCTGCGCCACCTTTTTGTTTGCAACGAAATTTTGGGCATGCAACTCGCCACACTTCAAAACCTTGGCTTTTATCTTTGGCTGGTCGGAGAAGCCCGGGCACACATCCTAGACGGCACCTTTTTAATCTGGAAGAATGAAATGGTGAAGAAAGCGAGCCAACGGCTTTGATTGATTCGAGTGATTCGAGTGGTTCGAGTGAAGGATTGATTCGATTGGTAACCCGCCTAATCGAATCAATCCTTCACTCGAACCAATCGAATCAATTTACAAAGCAGCGTTTTCAAAAGTTAAAACCTCTTGTTTGCCAAGCACCTTAACACAAATCAAAAAATACGCGGAAATGGGATGACGTTCAGGCTCGGTGCTGAAAGCATGAAATCGTCTTGGATAATTGAATTTTGGCATCCGATTTTACGGCTTGTCAGTCAAAACTAACAACAAACTCGGCTGGGCTTGTTAAATTTTTTTCTTAGAAAGCGAGAAAGTTTGGGAAAAACCTACCTTCGCCCACCCGACCTAAATCTAATTTGCTTTTTCTACCTCCTTCATTTGTCGTTTTTCAACCAAACCACAGGTCTTGTCTTGATTATGAAAAAAACTACTCTACACATTCTTACACTGTGCTTCGTGATGTTCGCGGCAATAGCGCAAGCCCAAGACATCCATTTTTCGCAGTTCTATCAAAGCCCGCTCAACCTTAACCCGGCCATGACCGGTGTTATGAACTGCAACCACCGGATAGTAGCCAACTACCGCAACCAGTGGGCTTCTATCCTGAAAAATCGTGCATACAACACGTATTCTGCTTCTTACGATCAGAAACTACCTGTGGGTCGTTACGATTATTTTGGAGTAGGCGGTACGCTTTGGGGCGATAAGGCCGGCTCTTCCGAGTTTGCCACTATTCAAGCCCGCCTTTCTGGCTCTTACGCCAAGAAAATGGGCGGTTACCGCAAAAAGGCGCACTACCTCGTGTTCGGTGCTGACATCGGCCTGAGCAACCGCAGCATCAAAAGCTACAACCTGCAGTGGCCCAGCCAGCACGATGGCAACGGCGGTTGGGATCAGAACCTTCCCGGCGACATCATTGCTGACCCAAGTTTCCTCTTCGCCGATCTTTCGGCAGGTGTGCTGTGGTTCAGCGTGTTCAGCAAAGAGTCTAACTTCTATTTTGGCGGTGCGTTCAGCCACTTGAACCGTGCCAACCAGTCGTTTCAGAATGCCAACATACCGCTCTACAGCAAGTTCACGTTCCATGCGGGTGGCGAGTTTATGCCCGCGCAGAAGTTCGGCCTCAGCCCAGGCGTGGTCACGTTCTTCCAGGGCCCATCCTGGCAGGTGAACGTGGGTAACTCGTTCAAGTTCCTGCTCGGCAACAGCCGCCGCTACAACCAAGCCTTCCAGTTTGGTCTCTGGGCACGCCTCGCCAACAAACTCAACGACAAAAAGCTGATGGATGCCATCATCGTAAGCACCCGCTTCGACTACGAGCAGTTCAACATCGGCTTTAGTTATGATATCAACACTTCGAGCCTGTTCACTGCCACCAATGGTAACGGCGCGTTCGAGTTCTCGCTCATCTACAAGATATGTGGCCCAGAACGCCGTGGCGTTTACTGCCCGAGCTTCTAAGAAAGTTTAGGGTTTAGATGTTTAGGGTTTAGAAGGTTGTGTGCAAACCCTAAACCCTAAACCCTAAACCCTAAACCCTAAACCCTTATCCACACCCACCAACACCCATTCACATTGGGGCTGTTGGTAAAAAGATTCCCGGAGGCTTTGCCACACCGGGAATCTTTTTCATTTTTGCAATCCTCAATTCGTTCTTTAGCGAAGGCTTTCTGGGTAAAACACGTTGATTTTTAATCGTTTACACTCCTACTGTTCATTTTTAAAACCGAGACTACGTTATGTTTGGAACAACAAAAGAAACAGAAGACTCCAAGAAAACCGCAGCAACCTCACCCGGAGGCGCACTTAATGCGCTGGTGAAAGGCACGGTAATAGAAGGCACGGTGCGCTGCGACAGCGATCTGCGCGTGGACGGCACGATCAAAGGCAAACTCAGCTGCCAAAGCAAGGTCATCATCGGGCCCACCGGCATGGTAGAAGGTGAAATCCGCTGCCAAAATGCTGTCATAGAAGGCCGCTTCAAAGGCAATCTGTACGTCACCGAACTCCTCAATGTGCGCGAAACCGCCGAAGTAGACGGAGAAATCACGACCAACAAACTCATCGTGCAAAGCGGGGCCAAGTTCAACGTTGCCTGTAAGATGGACGTTGGTGCCACCAGCAACGGCACCGTGAAGCACTTTGATATCAAATCAGCCACAGATGCCACGAACACCGCAGCCAAAGCTGTCGCCGCAGGAACGGCGGAAGTCCGCAATTAATGCCAGCATGAAGTACGGTGGCATGGCCTTCCAACTTTTTGGGGCCTGCCTGCTGGGGGCGTTCATTGGACGTTGGCTGGACAAATGGATGGGACTTGAGCGCCCTTTGTGGGCAGTGTTTCTCACCATTTTTTTTATGGCCGCTTCGATTTATGCGATTTACAGACAGTTGCTGAGCGATAAATAAAGCCGAAGAGGGGGTCTTAAAAGGTTGATGAGGGTTTATAAAGTTGATGAAGGTTTATTTTTGCACTCGAAAGGGGCCGATTCCCACTTTTTTGAGTGAATATTATCAACCCTTATAAACTTTATAAACCCCCATCAACCTTTTTAGTCCCCCTCTTCTTTTCAAAAATATGAACCCTAAGTCTTTTTTTCAAAACCTTTTATTGATCTCGTTAGCTGCAGGGACAGTACTGACAGGCCTTCATTTTTTTGCACCCCAAGCGCAGCCTCATTGGAAGTTTGCAATGGGGTCGGTGCTGCTTTTCGCGTTGGTATGTACCGGATTATTTTATGCCGGGACGAGTTCCGCGCAAAGCAAAAACAAACACGCGTTTACCAACCTCGTTTCAGTGTCGGTTTTCGGGAAGATGGTGGTAGCTTTGGCGGCATTATTTGTATACAAACAAGTGGCTATGCCCTCCAACCAGTGGTTTGTGGGTATTTTCTTGTGGTGTTATGTGGTGTTTACTGCTTTTGAGGTTTGGTTTATGACTAGGTTAGCGAAGACTTGATGTAGGGGCAGTTCGAGTTTGCAGCGGGAGACCTCGGAGATTTTCGAAAACCTCCGAGGTCTCCCGCTACAAACCCGAACCGTCCATTAACCACATTTTCATCACATGAAAAGACCAAAAAAAGGCGAATTTGCCCATTTTTACGAAGGCTACCTGAACGCAGTGCCCCCGCGTGGCACGCTGCAAAGCCTCTTGAAAAGAACCTTTAAAGAGGCGCAGCAACTGTTGGGAAGTCTTCCGGAAGACCAAGGCAACCATGCCTACGAACCGGGCAAGTGGACCATCAAACAAGTACTCATCCATATCATTGATGCGGAGCGGGTGTTTGCTTTCCGCGCCTTGTGGGGCATCCGGGGCGACCGCGCGTCTTTGCCGGGCTTTAACCAAGATTTTTGGATGGAGGAAGCCAAAGTGGACGACCGCAGCATCAAAGATTTACTGAAAGAATGGAAAGCCGTGCGTGATAACACGCTTGCGCTCGCCGAACAATGCTCTGAAGAACAGTCAAAGTTCCTGATCACCGCGAGCAATTGGAAGGTGTCGGTGCGTGCACTCTTTTTCATCATCATTGGACATCAGTTGCACCATATCAAGGTGCTCCAAGAAAGGTATTTGTGATATAAAATACATACTCCATGTTTGAAAAACGTCTATTCGACTACCTCCAGCACCAATTCCAAAACTCCCCGCTAGAAAAAGCATTCGGCCAAAAAATCAACGGCGAATGGCGCTATTTCTCTACCGCCGAAATGGTCGCGCTGGCCAATCGCGCCAGCCTCGGACTTCTCCAACTAGGCCTGCGCCCAGGCGATAAAGTTGCCACCGCCGTTTACCAAACCATTCCAGAATGGGTTGCACTTGATTACGCCATGCTCCAGATTGGAGTCATTAACGTGCCGATGTACCCTACTATTAGCACCCGGGAGTATGAGTATATTTTGAACGAGTCGGAGGCAAAATACTGCTTCGTTGGCGAGGGCGATTTGCGCGAAAAAGTATTGGCGGCCAAAGAAAAAGCACTTGGACTAAAGGAGGTTTTCACTTTTCATCCAGTACCCGGCGCACGAGTCTGGTCGGACCTGCTTGCCCCTGCAAATGCTGATTTTTCGGAGGTCGAGCGCATTAAAAGTGGCATCCGGTCGAATGATTTGGCTACCATAATTTATACTTCCGGCACTACCGGAAATCCCAAAGGCGTGATGCTCACGCACCGCAATATCGCTTTCAATGTGGAAACGGTAAGAAAACTTGTTCCCATCGCTCCCGGCGACCGTGTGCTGAGTTTTCTCCCGGTAAGCCACGTTTATGAACGGGTTGCCTTGTATGTTTTCACTGCTACCGGAGTCAGCGTTTCTTTTACAGGCACGGACAATCTGGGAGGTGAATCAGGTGATTTTCAGGCGATTAAACCTCATTTTTTCACCTGTGTACCCCGTTTGTTGGAAAAGGTATATGATCGGATCTACAACAAAGGATTAGAACTGGCCGGGCTCAAACGCTGGCTTTTTTTCTGGGCGCTGAGCCTCGCCGAAGACTGGGATTTTGACAAAAAATATTCCGGCTGGAAGGCTTTTCAATGGAAGATCGCCGACCGTCTCATTTTCTCCAAATGGCGTGCAGGTCTTGGCGGCTTCGTAAAAGGCCTGAGCACGGGGGCAAGCGCTTGCCCAATGCGGGTATTGCGTACGTTCAATGCCGCAGGCATCCCTGTGCGTGAAGTATACGGCCTGAGTGAGGTAGCACCTGCCCTAAGTGTCAACGGGTTTGGCCCTGGAGAAGCTATGCTGGGTACCGTGGGCATCGTCATAGAAGGTGTGGAACTTCGCATCGAAGAAGGGCCCGATTTCCGAGCTGGCGAAGGGGAAATTCTGGCAAAAACACCCGGACTCATGCTCGGCTATTACAAAAAGCCCGAACAAACCGCTGAAATGATCCGTGAGATCAACGGCGAGCACTGGCTGGCTACCGGCGACGTAGGGAGGTTTGTAGATGGCCCAGGCGGTCGTAAGTTTTTGAAAATAACCGACCGTAAAAAAGAGCTCCTGAAAACCAGCGGCGGTAAATATGTGGCCCCGACGCCCATCGAATCCATGCTCAAAGAACACCACTTGGTAGAGCAAGCGATGGTGGTGGGCGAAAACATGAAGTTTGTGTCAGTGCTTATCGTCCCTTCCCCGGAAGGCCTGCACGACTGGTGTAAAAAACACGACGTGGAATGGACAACGCTGGCACAAATGATAGAAAACCCACAGGTGCTGCACCGCTACCAAATGCTGCTGGAAAGGGTAAACCCACATTTCAGCCATGTGGACCAACTCAAAAAATTCGCACTCGTGGCTGAACCCTGGGAGGCAGTAAAAACCAATGGCTCAGAAGCTGAACTCACCCCAACGCTTAAAATGAAGCGACGGGTTATTCTCCAAAAATGCAGTCAACAGATAGCGGAGATGTACGCCTGAATAAGCACGTTGTCCTATCTTTCGCCCCAAATTTTGTCATTCCGAAATGAATAAGAACGTAAAAAAGCCTGTTTCATCCACTGAAGCCTTATCGAAGGCGGGCAAGTCCACAAATACTACCCTTTCTCCCCGAAAGCATCTTCCAAAACGCCTTCTCCTGATACTACTTGCGCTCTTAGTCACGGGCTTTGCCGCTTGGAAATTTTGGCCAAGAGAAGAAGTCGGTTATCGCCCAGGAGAACTGCACGTAGTGGAGGAGACCTTGACAGCCAAAAATCCTTTGCTTCAACTACTCAGCGCGGACGAGACCGGCATTGATTTTCAAAACCAGATTCAAGAAACGAAAGCAAATAACTTTGCTACAAACATCAATGTTTACAATGGTGGTGGAGTAGCCATCGCAGACGTGAACAACGATAATCTGCCCGACATCTACTTTGTTTGTAGTAACGGCCAGAACCGGCTGTACCTCAACCAAGGCAATTTTAAGTTCAAAGACATCACAAAATCAGCCGGATTAACTTCTGAAGAAGGGTTCGAGACTACTGTGGCGGCCGTGGACATCAATGCCGATGGTTTTCTGGATTTCTACGTCGGTCGTGCAGGGCCGTTTGAAAATGACGAGCGACGCAACAAACTTTACATCAACAACGGCCTCACCCCCAACCCCTCTC
>JANMME010000118.1:0-1803 GCA_031373015.1 Saprospiraceae bacterium | reverse complement strand
AAAATCCGTGTCTCATCCGCGTCATCCGTGTTCCATCCCCTCGCCATCCACTCAAAAATAGGGGCGAGCGATCATATCGCCCGCCCCAAGTATGGAGACATCCCGACGCATCAGGATGGAACGACGTCCCGCCAACGGCGGGATCAAAGGCAAGGGTTCCACCGCTTTCTTGATTCGAATATTTACATTTTCACTACTTTCTTGGTCGAGATCTTACCGTTTGGGTCACGCAGCACCACAAAATATACCCCCGGCTTCCAATGCGCCGATTCGATCTGGAATTGTTGTTCGCCTGCAGGGAGCTTCGCAAAGGCTTGATTTTCAATGATCCTCCCCGCAATATCGGTTATTTCTAGTTGAAGGTCCGAATCCTCCCGCAGAGAAAAATGTGCCACAAAAACATCGGCCACAGGATTGGGATGCACCTCGAAATATTCCACTGCGCCCAAAGGCTCCGTTGCCGAAACGACCAGTCCCGGGGGCAAGGGCACAAACTTGTCCAGATAGAGCCGGTATTCGCCAGGCGCCAAGCTGAAGGTAGTCGGCACGCCCGAAGTCACCAGCAGTTTATCCCCTGTGTAATACTCGAACCATTCGCCGATGTGCTGAAATGCCGGGTTGGTCACCGTGGTCGCTGTAACGCCTACGTTTGCGAACACGGCAACATTCAAATTGGCATTGTTCAGAAATATGCTGCGCACCTGTCCGGTGGTGATATTTAATTGAAAATCAGTGGTTTCGAACACATCATGGTTCTTGCGGAGTGTCAAAAGTGCTGCCGTTACGTCGTGTAGTTTGTGGCGGTCGGGGTTGCTCAGATAATCCCAGCGGATGGGTTTTGGATTGGTGCGGCAGTTCGTGTTGATCGAGCCGTCTTCGCAATAATTGATCGTGAAATCGTAGCCCTGCTCACCAAATTGCCAGAGCATTTTTGGGCCTGGGACGGTAAATAGCAGGTTTTCCAGCATGGCAATCCTTTGCATGGCCACGGGCAGGGTTTTGACATTGTGGTTGGGCGCGGCGTTGCCATACGTTTTGCACTCATAACCAATCCGATCTTCATCGTGGCTTTCCATGTAGCCGACGAGGTGCGGCACCGTCCAGCCCCGAGATTTGTAGGAGATTCCGCTTAAATTGGAGCTGGTATTGAATCCAAGCGCGATTTCCTTGTAAGCGCCCCACATATTCCCCCAGAGCATCATGCCGTAGTTGGCGAGTTCTTTTTCCTCCGTGTTGTCGGCGAAATGCTCCAAAATGACGTAGCAATTCGGGTCAATGGCCCACATAAAATTAGCGTAATCTTTCCAAATCGCTACCCTCGAGGCGTCGTACGCGCCCCAGGCAGCCACATTGCCAATGGTGACTTTTTGAGTAAATCCTTTGGAGAGGTCGAAACGGAAGCCGTCCACTTTAAAGTTTGACATCCAATACTTTAAGCAGTTTTTGACATAAGTTTTGGTCGCTTGTGATTCGTGGTTGAAATCGTTGAACACGCTAAAATCGTGCGTTGCCGTGGGGTTGAGCCAGGGGTTGTCGGCGGCGGGGCGGTTGTTGTTGGCGTCCCAGTAAAGTTGGGCCAAGGGGCTGGCGCCTGTGGCTTGATTGAATACCACATCCAGAATGACCGCGATGTTGCGCTTGTGGCATTCGTCAATCACGGTTTTCAATGCTTCTTCAGAGCCGTAGTATTTGTCCAAAGCCTTGTGAAAAGAGGGGCCATAGCCCCAATTGATGTTGCCGTCGAATTCGTTGACGGGCATCAGTTCAATCGCCGTCACGCCCAGTTTTTCCAAATAATCCAGG
>JANMME010000116.1:0-1693 GCA_031373015.1 Saprospiraceae bacterium | reverse complement strand
TGTTTGGAGAAGTCAGTGCCTTGGAATCTCTGGCAAGTTTTGCCATTGCAAAAAAAGACTTCCAAAACGCCAAAAAGTACGCGCAGGAAGGGCTTGAAGGGGCAAAAAAAGAGGACATGAACGACGAGGTTGCCCACTGTTTCCTCATCCTTTCTGACCTCGCGTTGGCAACGGGCAACATCGGGCAGTACCGCGACCTGCGCCGACGCTTTTCCGACATGAGCGACACGCTCGTCAACGCCAACCTATTACACGCCACCCAAGACCTGGAAACCAAGTACGAAACGGAAAAAAAGGAAGCCCAAATCGTGTCGCTCGAACGCGAAGGCGAACTTCAAAAACTGCGCCTGCGCCAAAAAAATGGTCTCATCGGAGGCTTGGCCGGGCTCTCGGGGCTGATATTTTTGGCAGGATTCCTCAGCGTCCGCAACCTCCGACACCGCCGTCGGCTAGCAGAACAAGAAGTCAAAATCCAACAACAACAAATTACTCAACTCAAACAGGAACAGCAACTCGGTGTCGCCGATGCGATACTGCGCGGCCAGGAAGACGAGCGCAGCCGCCTCGCCCGCGACCTGCACGACGGCCTCGGCGGGATGCTTTCCGGTGTCAAACAATCCTTGAACGGTATGAAAGGCAATCAAATCCTCAGCGAAACCGGAGCAGCAGCACTCGGCCAAGTTATCGGCGACCTCGACCGCTCCATAGGCGAACTGCGCCACATTGCCCGCAACATGATGCCCGAAGCCCTCGTGCGCTTCGGCCTCAAAGACGCGCTGCACGACTACTGTGACCACCTACGGCTTACTAGTGGTTTAGCGGTTCACTATCAAGCGTTTGGCCTCGAAAAACGCCTGCCACAACAAACGGAGGTCATCCTGTTCCGCATCGCGCAGGAACTGCTCAACAACATCGTAAAACACGCCGACGCCAAACAGGTGCTGGTTCAACTCATCGAAAACGATGGCCGAGTGACCCTCACGGTCGAAGATGACGGAAAAGGCTTTGACCCGGAAAAACTGAAAATAGCCCCAGGGGTGGGTTGGCTCAATATCCAGTCGAGGGTGGAATACCTTGGCGGCACATTGGATTTGCGGACGCAGCCTGGCAAGGGCAGTTCGGTGAGCGTGGAGTGTGGTTACCATTAAAATTTTATGCTTATGCGCCTTATCCTTTTCTGTTTGCTGGTTTATTCCAGTTCAATTTTTGGTCAATACCCTGCTTATCAAGCATTTGTAGCACAAGGCGATTCGCTTTTTCGCATTGGCGAGTTTGCGGCCTCGGCAAACACCTTTTCGAAAGCGTTTGAGACCTTCAACTGGCGGGGCTATCCTGAAGACCGTCTAACGGCCGCTAAGGCTTGGGCGCGGGCGGGTGTCACTGATTCTGCGATCTACCAGTTGCAGCGGATCTTGGAAAAGACCGATTTCTTGGATAAAGACGATTTGTGGACGCTTGACCCCGCCTTTGAGCCATTGCATGACGACCTGCGCTGGCAACGACTGACCACTCAATGGCATTTGAAACAAGAACGTCTGGAACACATACGCACCAACCCTATTTCTGTTGAATTGGAAAAAATCTATTATCTCGACCAATACTTTCGGCAAAAAAGGGACAGTGTCATTGAAATCCACGGCCTTAAATCTCCTGAAATGAAAGATTGGATGCGCCGCTGGAATGTGCAGGATTC